>JAQIDF010000400.1 GCA_027858145.1 Prolixibacteraceae bacterium
ATAATATCGTGATTGGTTGTATATATATTGTATAGTTTATTCTATGGTTTTAACAGAATTTTGAATGTATATTTGTAATGTGTTGTTATTAATAAATAATCCATATTAGTTTTTAAACAAAAACAGATTCATAGTGCTGTAGTTAGTTTGGACTAAAGTTGATTTAAAGGGGGGAGTGGATTATTTTTCTAGAGGAAAACAATTAAAATTATCATGGCTTTCTGGTTCTCAGAAAGCCATGTTTCTTTTTAGAAGACATTATCATCATCAGAAATATCATCTGCCACATCATCAACATCTTCCATTTCATCGGTATATTTATTCTCGTACTCTTCACGTATACCGTCTTTTAGTGTGCCATCTGAATCAAAATCTTCATCATCTTCTACAATTTTTATCGCTTCACCAACCGTCATTCTTACCATATAATAACGATCTTCCGTTTCAAACGGCAGTGCACTAACTATTTGACCATTTTTATTGGAAAACGTAATTAATGAATCGCTAAATCCGTAAGGATATTCCAGCTTAATTTGCTCCTGAATTTCAACCGGCAATTTTTCGTAATCCTTAATAACCTTTGGCTTTGATGTACCCGTCATACTCTTCTTAGTTTTAAATAAAAAACAAACCACATAACACATTAATATATCAACCTTTACACATATAAACAGCACTATTTGTTGATGGCATCAAAATACAAAACTTTTTATAACATTTCTCTTACAGCGTCTAAGTTTAAAAAAAAAGATGAATAAGTCAACCTACAATCAGTTAGATTTAAGAATATGCACATTTAATAGTAAATTAAGTTTTCTCGAAATCAAAAACTTAGGCTTTGTTGTTGTTATAAAACAAGTATTTTTGCCAAATACAAATAAGCTATTATAAAATTCAAAAGATATGACAAAGAATAAAAAAACAATGCTAATGATCCTCGATGGCTGGGGAATGGGAAAAGGCGACAAATCAGATATCGTAGCTTCAGCCCCAACACCATTCATGGATTCATTGATGGAAGATTACCCACATTCAAAACTATTAGCAAGTGGCGAACATGTTGGATTACCTGACGGCCAGATGGGAAACTCTGAGGTGGGACACCTCAACCTGGGGGCCGGAAGAGTTTTATATCAGGACATGGTAAAAATTTCACTTGCCATAAAAGATAAATCACTTTGGGAGCACCCACAAGTTGTAAAAGCATATAAGTACGCCAAAGAAAATAATAAAAATGTACATCTTGTTGGATTAATTGGCCCCGGAGGAGTTCATGCACTCAGCTCACACATGATTGCCCTAAGCCAGATCGCAACCGATATGGGGCTCGAAAATATTTTTGTTCACGGACTAACAGACGGCCGTGATACAGATCCAAAATCAGGATATGGTTTTATTGAGAATGACATAAAAGAACTCGAAAAAACCAATGCAAAATTTGCATCGATTATTGGCCGTTACAACGGCATGGATCGTGATAAAAATTACGACCGCATGAAGCTTGCCTACGACTTGTGGATGGAAGGGAAAGGTGAAAAAACCACAGACCTGCTCTCAACCATTAAAAAATATTATGACGAAGGTATAACTGATGAGTTCATGAAGCCCATCGCTATATCAGATGAAAATGGTGAACCCGTTGCTACATTCGAGAAAGGCGATGTGGTTATTTGCTTTAACTTCCGCACCGACCGCTTGCGCCAGGCTACTATTGCTTTAACGCAAGAAGATCTTCCGGAGTACGGTATGAAAACACAAGACCTGAAATGGTACACAATGACTGAATACAAAGCCGATTTTGAAGGGATTGATGTAATATTCAGAAAAGATAATGTTGTGAATACCATGGGAGAAGTGATTTCAAAAGCAGGCATGAAGCAAATCAGAATTGCGGAGACCGAAAAATATGCTCACGTAACTTTCTTCTTTTCAGGCGGTCAGGAAATTGAATTCGATGGAGAAAAGCGAATCTTATGCCAATCACCTAAAGTGCCTACTTACGACCTGAAACCGGAAATGAGCGCTTACGATATTCGCGACGCTATTGTACCTGAACTTGAAAATGAAACTGCCGACTTTGTTTGCCTCAACTTTGCCAATGGCGATATGGTAGGCCACACCGGTGTTTACGATGCCATTTACAAAGCAGTTGTAGCGGTTGACGAATGTGTCAAAAATGTGGTAACAGCGGCAAAAAAAGGCGGATATGATGTTTTAATCATTGCCGACCACGGAAATGCTGACAATGCAGTAAACGAAGATGGCTCACCAAATACAGCCCACTCGTTAAACCCCGTACCATGCATTTGGGTAACCGACAACAAAGAGGGTAAAATTGAAGACGGA
>JAQIDF010000502.1 GCA_027858145.1 Prolixibacteraceae bacterium
TTAGCAACATTTCATTTGATAATTCGTCATTTATGGATGATGATTCAGCTGCAATAAGTTCATATCGGCCAATAATACCAACGATTTCTCCTTCTTTTATGTGTGGGAATTTACTCATGCAAATCCACATTTTTGAACCCGTTTTGAGGTCAATTTCTTTTTTAAAATTTTCAAACCCCTCTCCCGTTTTAACAATCTGATAATCAAAGGCAGAAAAATCCAAAGCAGCTTTCTCGTCAAACAAATCAGAATCGGTTTTTCCGATAATCTCGTTAGGATCACTTAATCCAAAATCAGCAGCAAACGTTCGATTGCATCCAATATATTTTCCATTATTGTTCTTCCAGAAAACACGCTGTGAAATACTATCCAGCAATTGTTCAATTTCACTTACCGAGGCATGTATAAGTTTACGTGGGAATGAAGTTTCGGTATGTCCAAATAATAGCTTTCTACTTTGATTTAATACTGCATGTAAGTCAATATTATTAAATGTTTTGGACAAGTAAAAATCGACTAAATTTTTTAAATTGTCATCGTACACAATATCATCATCTTCATTATAAACAAAAAGAATAATATTGCTCGTTGATAATTGTTTTAAAAACTTAATGTGGTGTTTAAGAACCACAATATCAACAATATAAATAATATCCCGTCGAATAGTGTCACTTCCTGAAAAATAAAGGTCGGCAGAAGTTTGTTTAATATCAGCACGATTGTTGTTTTTAATAACAATATGCCTTAACCTTTTTAAAAATTTTTCATCTTCAAAAAGTTGAATTAGTCTTAACATATGAACATCAGTTAAATTTTGGTCGCCTAAAAGTAGTAAAAGTACTTGGCTTTCTTCCAAAATTGTATAATTTTATCTTTAAAAAATGCTCGATATAATACTTATTGTTTTTGGAATACTATTTTTAGTTGTTGGATTTATAGGCTGTATTCTACCTGTTATACCCGGTCCGCCAATATCATATATTGGACTTCTTTTACTTCAATTTACTGATAAGTACCAGTTTTCGACTGATTTTATGATTATGTGGGCAGTAATAGCCATTGGAGTTACGATACTTGATAATGTAATACCAATTTGGAGTACAAAAAGATACGGAGGAAGTAAAAAAGCAATTTGGGGCAGTGTAATTGGCCTGCTGGTTGGTATGTTTGTATTTCCCCCATTCGGAATAATCATTGGCCCTTTTTTTGGTGCTGTCATTGGTGAAGTATTTGACGGAAAAGAAGGAATGGATGCTTTACGCTCCGGCTTTGGTGCATTCATGGGATTTTTAGGTGGTATAATTTTGAAGTTAATTACATCAGGTCTTATCACTTTTTACTTTTTTAAAGAATTAATATAATTACATAAACTAAAAACAATGAAAACAAACCTGTTTCTATTTTTATTCATTTTAACTTTGTCTTCCTGTAATATGAAAGAAGAACTACCCATTTCGAAAAATAAAGATTTTAAACCGTTTACACCTCCGGTAAGTTACGAACAAGCAAAAAAGAGGGCCGATTCAATTGTCCGGCAAATGAGCATTGATGAACGCATTGCAATGATTGGAGGCCATAATTTCTTTTTTGTACATGATGTTGAAAGTGCCAATCTGCCAAGGCTATATTTATCAGATGCCACCCAAGGCGTTCATATTCGTGAAGACCTGGACAATCAGCTGGAAAAATCTGTAGCTATGCCCTGCCCCATTATGCTTACATCAACATGGAACCGCGAACTGGCTCATCAATATGCAAAAAGTATAGGTGAAGAGTGCCGCGCTGGCGATATAGCTGTCTTACTTGGGCCGGGAATGAATTTATACCGTATAGCGCAAAATGGACGGAACTTTGAATATTTTGGAGAAGATCCCTATTTGGCTGCACGTTTAATTGAAAACTATGTAACCGGGGTTCAAAGTACCGGTACCATTGCTACCTTAAAACATTTTGTTGCCAATAATTCCGACTACAGACGACGTACATCAAATTCGGTTGTATCAGAACGTGCATTACACGAGTTATACATGCCGGCATTTAAAGCAGGTACCAATGCCGGCGCTATGGCCGTTATGACTTCCTACAACCAGTTAAATGGTGAATGGTGTGGACAAAGCAAGTATGTAATTTCAAACTTGTTACGTAACGATATTGGTTTTAAGTGGTTGGTAATGTCTGACTGGTGGTCTGTTTGGGATCCTGAAAAAGCTATTAAATCAGGGTTAGACCTTGATATGCCCGGCGAAACGGTTGATGATATGCCAATGTTTGACCATTTTGGTGACTCATTTTTACGCTCGAATGCCAGGCGCTTGCTTGATAAGGGAAAAGTAGAAATCGAAGACATCAGCCGTATGGCCAGCAATATTATTGCAACAGAATTGGCTATGGAACTTGACAAACGCCCGGTAAAAGATGAAAGCTATCTTAAAAACTTTGAAAAGCATGAACAAATAGCCTTGCAAACTGCCCGTGAAGGAATTGTTCTGCTAAAAAATGAAAATAATATTCTTCCTGTTAAAGATAGTACATTAACAATTTTAGCTGTCGGCGATATAATGAAAAAGCGTATGAGTGGCGGTGGATCAGCTGATGTATTGGGTTACGACTGGATTAAAATGATTGATGCACTTCAAACTGAATATGGACAGCAAGTTAATTACATTGAAAAACCAACCAACGAAGAAATCCAAAATGCTGATATTGTAATTTGTGCAACCGGAACATATGACAGTGAGGGTTGGGACAATTCGTTTGCATTGCCCGATGAAGAAGAGTCACGCATAAAAAACATTGTACAACAAAATGAAAACACCATAATTGTGGTAAACTCGGGCAGTGGTATCAAAATGACCGGATGGAATGACCAGGCAGCAGCTATTTTGTATTGCTGGTATCCCGGACAAATGGGCAACAAGGCTTTGGTCGAGGTTATTTCGGGAAAAGTATGCCCTTCAGGAAAACTTCCGATTACCATTGAAAAGAAATTTGAAGATTCGCCCGGGTATCCTTACATCCCGGATGGCGAAAAATTATATACCGGTTGGGAAATTGACTCTGACATGTCGCTTCCGGTGTACGATATTGTTTACGACGAAGAGATATTTGTCGGTTACCGCTGGTATGAAGAAAAAAATATTAAACCACTATACTGGTTCGGGCACGGACTTTCATATACTACCTTTGAATATGACGATATTGAACTCTCATCGAAAAAGATTATTGGTGATGAAAAACTAATCGTAAGTTTTACAATTGAAAACACAGGTGATGTAGAAGGTGCTGAAACCACCCAGCTTTATATTCACGACAAAGAGGCATCAGTTAGCCGGCCAAATAAAGAATTGAAAGGATTCATAAAAGTGAATCTAAAACCCAATGAAAAACGAAGGGTTGAATTGGTCGTTGATAAAAAAGATTTGTCATTTTACGATGAAAAAACCGAAGCATGGGTTGCCGAGCCGGGAGATTATTCAGTTCTTGTTGGAGCAGCCTCCGATAAAATACGATTATCGGCTGAATTTTCGTACGAATAACAAAATCAACCTATTATTTTATTCTGAACTATAAAAAACAACACACAATCTAATGAGTAAAATTGCATTAATTACCGGAATAACCGGTCAGGATGGTGCCTATTTGGCTGAATTTCTTTTGAAAAAGGATTACATTGTTCATGGCATTAAACGCCGTGCATCATTGTTTAATACCGATAGAATTGACCACTTGTACCAGGATCCACACGAAAAAGACCGAAGGCTTTTTCTGCATTACGGCGATTTAACCGATAGCATGAACTTAACCCGCATTATACAAGAGGTTCAGCCCGACGAAATTTACAACCTTGCAGCTATGAGCCACGTAAAGGTTAGTTTTGAAACGCCCGAATACACAGCCAATGCCGATGGTGTTGGAACGCTTCGCATACTCGAAGCTGTACGGTTGCTCGGTTTGGCACAAAAGACAAGGGTATATCAGGCTTCAACGTCCGAACTTTACGGAATGGTACAGGAAGTACCCCAATCTGAGAAAACACCCTTCTACCCCCGTTCGCCTTATGCTGTAGCTAAGTTATACGGTTATTGGATGACAGTGAATTATCGAGAAGCCTATAACATGCATGCCAGCAACGGTATTTTGTTTAATCATGAATCGCCACAACGTGGAGAAACTTTTGTTACCCGAAAAGTAACGAGGGCACTGTCGAAAATAGCACTAGGGCTTCAGGATAAGATTTTCATGGGAAATTTATCGAGCAAACGCGACTGGGGGCATGCCAAAGACTATGTACGGGCCATGTATTTAATCCTTCAACAGGAAAAACCCGATGATTATGTAATTGCCACGGGTATAACAACTACAATTCGTGATTTCATTAAAAAATCAGCACAGGAAATTGGTCTTGATATTAGTTTTTCAGGCGAAGGTGTCGATGAAACCGGTAAAATTGTGGCTGTTGATGAAAAAACCTTCAATACAAAAGTTGGTGAACAATTCTTGTCAAATATTCTTTTAAAGATTAAAGAAAATCAACCGGTGATTGGTGTTGATCCCCGTTATTTCAGGCCAACTGAAGTTGAGCTCCTGATTGGAGACCCTACAAAAGCCAATGAAGTATTAGGCTGGAAGCCGGAGTTTGATCTCGATGCTCTTATTACTGACATGATGCAATCGGACATTAAATTGATCAAGAAAGAGAGTTATCTGAAAGAAGGCGGATATAAAATAATGAACTACTTCGAGTAAACTATGAACAAACAACAAAACAATCGCGTATTCGTATCTGGTTGTTACGACTTATTACATAGTGGCCATGTTGCGTTTTTTAAAGAAGCATCACAATATGGTGATTTATATGTTGGAATTGGTTCTGATGCGACAATAGCCGAGTTAAAAGGACGACAAACCATTAATAGTGAACAGGAAAGGCTTTACATGGTTAAATCTGTTCGGTATGTTGAAGATGCATTTATAAACTCGGGAAATGGAATTATTGACTTTGAAAATGAGATTAAACAACTTGCACCTGCCTATTTCATTGTTAACGAAGATGGCTATTCGCCTGCAAAAGAAGAGATATGCAATCAACTGGGCATAAAACTTAAGGTGCTTGAGCGCATACCCGATGCCGGCCTGCCACCACGCTCCACAACATCGATACGGGCTTCAGACAATTGCACACTGCCCTATCGTATCGATTTGGCCGGCACCTGGATTGACCAACCCTACGTATCGAAATATCATCCGGGTTGGGCTGTCACATTGTCGCTTGAACCAATTGTAGAATACAACGAACGTTGCGGAATGAGCACTTCGACACGGAATGCTGCCAAAAAAATATGGCCGTATTATCTTCCGATTGAGAAACCAGAGAAACTGGCCGAAATGCTTTTCAAGTTTGAAAACGACCCCGGTGCTAAGATTATATCAGGAGCCCAGGATGCGATTGGTATTTGCATGCCCGGTCTGGTTCGCCATTATTACGACAATGCATACTGGCCAAAAAAATTTGAATCATGTCATGACGAATCGGTTCTGAAATGGCTCGAAAACCACATTTATATGGTTATGTTATGGCCACGCCCAAAAGATCTCGATTTACTGACAAATACATCAATCAATACCGAAAACGTAAAAGATCTATCGGATGCCTCAGAAAAAGCGTGGGATGCCATTATGGAAAAAGATATCCATGCTTTTGCTAGAGCGTTTCTATCATCCTTCAAAGCACAAACCACCATGTTTCCCAATATGCTGGATGATGAAATACGAAAAGTGATTGAGCGCTATAAAAATGAAGCTTTAGCATGGAAGTTAGCTGGGGCCGGTGGTGGAGGTTACCTTATACTCATTTCCGAAAAACCGGTGAAAGATGCCATGCGCATAAAAATCCGCCGCAAAGAAGTTGGGATTTAACAGACATCTAAGAATCAGGTTTAATAAGGATGAAATGAAAACAGGAAAAGAAATAAACAAACAACATGGAAAAAAACAGCAAAATATACGTGGCAGGACATCGCGGACTGGTTGGCTCAGCAATATGGAAAACCCTTAAAAACAAAGGATATACAAATTTGATTGGCCGCACTTTTAGTGAGCTTGATTTAATGAACACAAAGGCCGTGGCTGAATTCTTTGCTGAGGAAAAGCCCGAATATGTTTTTCTGGCAGCAGCGAAAGTTGGCGGTATTGTTGCTAACAACACCTATCGCGGGCAATTTATTTATGAAAACCTGATGATCCAGAATAATGTTATCCATCAGGCTTACCTTGCCGGGGTAAAAAAGCTCTTATTTTTAGGAAGCACATGTATATACCCGCGTGAAGCCCCCCAGCCTATGCCCGAAGACAGCCTCCTGACATCTCCGCTTGAATACACCAACGAACCCTACGCCATTGCAAAAATTGCCGGTATCAAAATGTGTGAAAGCTACAACTTACAGTATGGCACAAACTTTTTGAGCGTAATGCCAACAAACCTTTATGGTCCTAACGATAATTTTAATCTCGAAACATCGCATGTTTTACCTGCACTGATACGTAAAATACATCTGGGCAAGTGCTTAAAAAACAATAATTGGGATGCAATTCGAAGAGATTTAGACAAGCGTCCACTTGAAACGATTGATGGTAAAGCAAACGAAGAGGAAATATTGCAGGTATTATCAAAATATGGTATTACACGAACACAAGCCGATGTTGATAAAAATCCAGCTTCGCAATCGGTCTCGGTAGAAATATGGGGAACAGGTAAACCCATGCGCGAATTTCTATGGAGTGAAGAAATGGCCGAAGCCTGTGTATTTGTTATGGAGAATGTTGACTTTAAAGATATTGTTTCGACAGGCTCAACAACCGGTACGACTGGCAAAATAACAGAAAATAAGCAACATGAAATAAGAAATACTCATATTAACATTGGCACCGGAAAAGAAGTAAGCATAAAACAGCTTGCAGAGCTTGTAAAAGAAAAAGTAGGTTTTAACGGGAACCTGTATTTCAATACCTCAAAACCCGACGGTACAATGAAAAA
>JAQIDF010000432.1 GCA_027858145.1 Prolixibacteraceae bacterium
CTGTTTGTTCTAAAATAACAATCTGTTTTGGGTTTTCTGGCAAGCATTCACTTTACATAACTGCAATGCCAATCCCATATAATTTGATATTTTTACCAGATAAAGACAAGCTAAAAAGATGATACCATTTACCCATTTACACGTACACTCTCAATACTCGATACTTGACGGACAGGCCAGCATCAACGCATTGGTAAACAAGGCCCACAACGATAGCATGAAGGCCGTTGCCCTTACCGATCACGGCAATATGTTTGGCGTAAAAGAATTCTGGAATGCCTGCCGTTCCGACAAATATGGCGACACCTCAGTCCCGATGGACGAATGGTTTAAGGTGAAACCCATCATCGGTTGTGAATCGTATGTGGCCGCACGCGGTATCGAAAATAAACAATCGAAAGAAGACCGCTCGGGACACCATCTCATCTTATTAGCCAAAAACCCAAAAGGATACCGCAACCTACTCAAAATGGTTTCAGCATCCAATACCCAGGGCTTCTATTACAAGCCCCGTATCGACCGCTCCATACTTGAAAAATATCACGAAGGCGTGATTGTTTCTTCTGCCTGTTTGGGTGGTGAAGTGCCACAAAAAATAATGGCCGGTGATATCGACGGGGCTATCGAAGCCATTGAATGGTTTAAAAACATTTTTGGCGACGATTTCTACCTTGAATTACAGCGCCACCCGGCTGAAAGCCTCAAAGAACGCGAAGCAGTGTACGACCACCAGGTTCAAGTAAACAAGATAATGACCGACCTTGCTAAAAAGCTCGATGTTAAACTTATTGCAACCAACGATGTGCACTTCACCAACGAAGAAGATGCCGACGCGCACGATATTCTGATATGCCTCAACACCGGCAAAAATTATGAAGAAGAAAAACGGATGCGCTACACCAAGCAAGAGTGGTTCAAATCGACTGCCGAAATGAACAAACTCTTTGCCGATATCCCCGAGGCACTCGAAAACACACAGGAAATTGCCGATAAAATTGAATTATTCGACCTCGATTCAGCGCCAATTATGCCTGAATTCCCCATACCAAAAGAATTTGGCAAATGGGAAGACTATCTTGAAAAATACCCCGAAGAAAAAGTTAAAGAAGAATTTGAGCGCTACGACAGCATGGGTGGCTACGAAAAAGCGCTGCGTATTAAATTTGAGGCCGACTACCTTGAACACCTTGTTTACGAAGGTGCAAAAGAACGCTACCCCGACAACCTTGATGAATGCCGGGAGCGTATCGACTTCGAGATCAACACCATCAAGCAAATGGGTTTCCCGGGGTATTTCCTCATCGTGGCCGACTTTATTCAGGCAGCACGTGACATGGATGTTATTGTTGGCCCGGGACGTGGCTCGGCTGCCGGTTCGGCCGTTGCCTACTGCATGAAAATTACCAATGTCGATCCCATCAAGTACGACTTACTGTTTGAGCGTTTCCTTAATCCCGACCGTATTTCGATGCCTGATATAGATATCGACTTCGATGATGACGGCCGTCAGCAAGTACTCGACTGGGTGACCGAAAAATACGGACGCGATAAAGTTGCCCACATTTGTACATTTGGTACCATGGCCGCCAAGATGGCCATCCGCGATGTGGCCCGCGTACTGCAATTACCACTGCCCGAAGCCGACCGGCTGGCAAAAATGGTTCCCGAAGCACCCAAAATGACACTGGTAAAAGCGTACAAAGAAAACCCGCAACTTAAAGATGAGAAAAAATCAGAAAATCACCTTGTGGCCGACACCATCCGCTTTGCCGAGTCTCTCGAAGGCTCTGTGCGCCAGACAGGGGTTCATGCCTGCGGCGTACTCATAGGCCGCGATCCGCTCGACGAGCACCTGCCGGTAATGCCTACCAAAGAAGAAAGTCTGTACACCACACAATACGATGGACGTTTTGTAGAAGAAATCGGGTTGCTGAAGATGGACTTCCTGGGACTGAAAACACTGTCGATTATTAAAGAATGCCTCGATAACGTCAAATTATCGAAGGATATTGATATAGATGTTGATAATCTTCCGATGGACGACAAGCAAACATACGAGCTGTTCTCACGTGGCGACACCACGGCCATCTTCCAGTTTGAATCACCCGGGATGAAAAAGTGGCTCCGGCTTCTTCAGCCTAACCGTTTTGAAGACCTGGTGGCCATGAATGCTCTCTACCGTCCGGGACCAATGGAATATATCCCCAACTACGTAGAACGCAAACACGGCCGCGAGGAAATAAAGTACGACCACCCCATCATGGAAGAATACCTTAATGACACGTACGGCATCACAGTCTTTCAGGAACAGGTGATGCTACAGGCGAGGGCATTGGGCAATTTTACGCGCGGACAGTCCGACACGCTTCGTAAAGCCATGGGTAAGAAGAAGTTCAAACTCATGGAAGAGTTGAAGGTATTATTCAAAGAAGGATGCCTGAAAAACGACAAATTCACTGAAGGCTGCAAGCAAGTTAACGCTGAACCCGACAAACTGGTTGAGAAGATATGGAAAGACTGGGAAGCATTTGCCCAGTATGCATTTAACAAGTCACACTCAGTTTGCTATGCATACATAGCTTACCAAACAGGATACCTAAAAGCGCACTACCCCGCCGAATTTATGGCCGCCGTACTCAGTCGTAACCTGTCAAACATCGACCGCATTTCGCTTTTCATGGACGAATGCTACCATATGGGCATTAAAGTTTTAGGCCCCGACATCAACGAGTCGTTCAATAAATTTACAGTAAACCAAAAAGGAGAAATACGTTTTGGAATGTCGGCCGTGAAAGGTGTTGGCGATGGTGCTGTAAGCGAGATAATCCGCGAACGTGAAGAAAACGGGACTTTCAAAAACATGTACGATTTTGCTGAACGCGTAAACCTGCAAACCGTGAGTAAGAAAAACTGGGAGTCACTGGCATATTCAGGCGGGTTCGACGATGCTTCGCAAATAAACCGTTCACAGTTTTTCACCCCCGATAAAAATGAACTCACGTTCCTCGAAAACCTGTTACGTTATGGCAACCTCATTCAAAACGAACGCAACATGGCGCAGCAATCACTTTTTGGCGGTGCGCAGTCAATCGACATACAAAAACCTCAGCCCGTTCCAAACGATGAATGGCCAAGTGTGGTGAAACTCGAGCATGAGAAAAACTTAATCGGGATGTACCTTACAGCACACCCGCTCGACGATTACAGGCTTGAAATTGACGCATTCACCACAAAGAACATCAACCTTGCCATGCTCGAAAACGACCTTGCACCCTTTAAAAACCGCGATCTTATGGTAGCAGGCATGGTAACCGATGCCTTTGAAGGGATGAACAAAAACGGGAACATGTATGCCAACATGACCTTAACCGATTACGAAGGTTCATTCAAGATCTTTTTCTTCGGACAGGATTATGTCAACTTTGGGAAATATTGTAAAAAGGGACTGTTCCTCTTAGTACGCGGCAATGTTCAGCCACGGTTCAGACGAAAAGATAACGGCCCCGAAATGTTGACATTTAAAGTTTCGCAAATTGAATTATTAAACGAGGTTCGTAAAAACAAAGTTAAGTCAATAGCTGTTGATATTCCGCTGACGTTTATTTCGGAAGAGTTTATTAGTGAGTTAAATCAGCAATGTGACAAAAACAA
>JAQIDF010000436.1 GCA_027858145.1 Prolixibacteraceae bacterium
ATCCTATGGAATATTTGTCTAAATTGCTGATATTTAGCGTATTGCAAACAAGTCTATTGTCTCATGTCTAAAATCTAACGATCTATTGAAATTATAAAAATAAATTCATCCACCCTAATCTTAATTTGATCCGTTAATGCGGTGTGATTTATTTGATTAAAGAGAGTCAGTAACGATACTAAAAAAGCCGTCAGAGAAATAAGAATTCCTTCTAACGGCTTTTTACTAACATTTTCACCCCAATTGAGGTTTTATCCTTTGCTCATTAAGTAATTAATTCTACTTTGAGTTTATGCTTTAATATTATCAGGTCTTTCCATCCCACGATTCATCCAATAACGGTCGCGAGCTTCTTCAGGATCCACATCCAAAGGAACATAGATTCTGGTTCTACGATCTATAATAATAGATTTGAGTTTTGACATGTCGGGTGAAGCGTTATGATTATGTTTTTTGTCTGCCATAATGAGATCCTGTTAATTAACACTTTATTTAAATATAAAAAACAAAGGTACACTTATTATTACTAAAAATCACTGTCTTACAACCTATAATTAAGATATTAATAACATTGGAGCAATGTAAAAAATAACATATCAAAGAAGTTTAAAGTCATCAGCATCAATTAATGTATTAAATTTTCGCCTAAAAGCGTTTAATTTCTCTTTATTGATTGACTTAATAAAAAACCCTTCTTCGTTTTTGGCTTTTAATATAGGCTTACCTTTAAAATCAATAATCATTGAATCGCCTGAATAATCAATCGAATTATCGTCTTTACCAATACGGTTTACAGCCGCCACATAACATTGGTTTTCAATAGCCCGGGCCTTGTTCAATATTATCCAGACCTTACGGCGCACGGCCGGCCAGTTAGCAACATCAATCATCAGATCGTAACCTTGTGTGTTGCGATTCCATTCCGGGAAACGCACGTCATAACATATTTGAGGAAGAATCTTCCAGCCTTTATATTCAATTAAAGTAAGTGATTTGCCGTTGGTATAGTTTTTTGTTTCCTTTTCAATGGTAAAAAGATGTCGCTTATCATAGGTGAAAGTATCCCCATTAGGCGATACCCAAACAAAGCGATTATAATACAGCCCCTTTTCTTTAATAATTAAACTACCACAAAGTGCAAATTTACGTTCTGCTGCAATTTCTTTCATCCATGTAACTGTGGAACCAATCATTTTTTCAGCGACCTTAGCCGCATTCATTGTAAAACCTGAGACAAAAACCTCGGGCATAATTACCAAATCAACTTCTTTGGGAATTTCAGCAATTAAATTAGTGAGTATAAAACGATTTGAATCGGCATCTTCCCATACAATATCGGGCTGTATGATGGCAATTATCAGTTTGTTTTTCTTTTCCATTTTTTTCATTGTTTGCTCAAGTTATCTTAAAGGGGCATTGTTAACCGCCTTAACAATTGTGTTTGTTCTGCATTAGCAAGCGGACTTAAACTATCTAAAACATCTTTATGATAGTCGTTTATCCAATTAATTTCATCACCTGTAAGCAAACTTGTATCAATTAGTTTGGTGCAAATCGGGAACTTTGTTAATGTTTCAAATTTATAAAACGTTCCAAACTCATTTTCAACACCTTCAACCACATGAATCAAATTCTCGATGCGAATGCCATATTCCCCGGCACGGTAAATTCCGGGCTCATCAGAGAAAATATTCCCCGGACGTAAGGGCTGGTTGTTTAAATCGGGACGAATGCTCCCCGGCCCTTCATGCACATTCATGAATGCTCCAACGCCGTGACCTGTGCCATGACCATAATTTTTTTGGTCGTTCCATAATGCAGCACGTGCCAGCACATCGAGATGGCAGCCCCGTGTACCTTTCGGGAATTTTACATTGCTCAGGTTTATCATTCCTTTCAATACCTGGGTAAAATCGCGCTTCATTTTATAAGTCACAGACCCCAATGATATGGTACGGGTAATATCAGTTGTACCGTATTCGTATTGCCCACCCGAATCGAACAACATTATACCTTCGGGCTTCAACTCGTTAGCTGTTTCGGGCGACACCCTGAAATGCACAATAGCCCCATGATGGAGGTAGCCCACAATCGGGAAGAAACTGGTACCTACATATCCCTCTTGCTTCGACCTGAATTCTTCCAGCTTCATGGCCACATTGTATTCGGTAATGGTTTCTTTTCCCAGTTTTTCTTCAAGCCAAAGCTGAAAATCAAGCAAAGCAATACCATCAGAAACATGGGCTTTTTTCATTCCTGCAAGCTCAGCTTCATTTTTACATGATTTTAAAAGCGCAGGAACTGACAATTGTCGAACAACTTTATTGTTTACTTCCAGAATATTATAGATCCGATAGTTGGAACGCGCAGGGTCAATCATAACCGATTGCCCCTGAATTGCCTTTAATTCATCATAAAACGACTCATACGGCTTCACTTCTACCCCATCGTTTTTCAACTCAGACAACGCCTTTTCATCAAACTTCGTTTTATCTACAAACAGCTCAGTTTTGTTCTTACCTATTACAGCAAACGCAAGCACTACCGGATTACATTCCACATCGGCACCACGTATGTTAAATGTCCAGCCTATATCGTCAAGTGCTGACAAAACCATTAAATCGACCCCGGATTTTTCCAATTCTTTGTTCAACTCTGAAAACTTATCGGAACGTGACAAGCCTGCCCATTTTGTTGGATGTAAAAAAGCTTTACTATCGGGCATTCCCGGACGGTTTTCCCATACCTCATTAAGTAAATCGATATCTGATTCTATACGTAACTCATTTTTACCGAATACCGTTTCGAATCCTTCAACTTCGGCAAATGAATAACATGTACCATCAAAACCCACAGTTGAGCCCGGCTGCAATTCACCAGTAATCCACTGCTCTAATGTAACGGCTTCTGGTTCGCGTGCTTTCATCATTTCAATGCCGGTATCTTTTAATTCTTCGCCTGCCTGCAGATAGTAACGCGAATCAGTCCACAATGCCGCTTTATCGGTTGTAACTGCCATGTAACCAAAAGAGCCAGTAAATCCCGACATAAAAGGGCGCGATTGCCAGTGTTCGGGCACATACTCACTCATATGCGGATCGGAACCATTTATCAGATAAGCCTGAAGGTTTTTTTCCTTCATCTCTTTACGCAGTGCTTCAATTCTTTCTTTAATCTTGTTCATCTTGTAGTCGTTTAATAATGTTTTGAACCGACAGAAACGGCAATTGTTTAACATCGACCTCCGAAACATTAACAAATTCGAAGTCCATCACATCGTCGAGATGTTTGAGCTTCGAAAAATCGCTTATTATGCATTTAAAAACGATATCGGTTGTATTGACAATGGTGCCGGAATAAAGATATTCGTTTGGGAAGCTCCCCCAATAGCTTATCTTATCAGGCACTAAATCAAGCTCTTCTTTTATTTCACGTATCATAGCCTGCTCGGCACTCTCCCCGGGATCGACAAACCCACCGGGAAAATCGAGCTTACCGTAGTGTGGTTCAATACCACGGCGCACCATTAACAAGCGCTCATTCCAGTCGAAAATAATAGCAGTAACTGCTGTCGACGAATTTAAGAAGAAATGAAAACCACAGCTATGACATTTGAAAGCCTTCTCTTTTTCATCAAAATTACCTCTTGCAGCACAGCGTGGGCAATATTTGAAATGATTAGCCGGATTTGAAGTCATAAGCTTATTTTTTTTGCCCCCTGAAATAATCTTCTTTTTCGGCAAACAATACATTGAAAGTTGTTAAGCTGCCATAAGCCCGTGAAATATATTGCTGCAGGTGCAAGCGGTCTTCATCATCAAGCTTGGGATGACTGTTTATATTTTGCTCTAACACCCTCAGGCGGTCACGCAGCATTACTATTTTATGAAAAAAACCTTCCATTGACACTTCTTTCGACTGCAATTCTTCATTAACCGGTTTCATTATCAACGTGCCACCTTTCCACTTATCAGCAATTTTTACATCGAAAGTAATTCCCTGATATTTGTCCATAACGAATGTAATGGCTTCTTCAATTTCGGCAAGCGACAAGCCTGTACGGGGTTTGTCATCAGGCTCATCCAATATTTTCAGGTCAGGGTTATATTTGGTAAGTTCAACCTTACCGCCATGTTCAAAATATATTTCATAAACCGTGAGGTGTGACTTACTCACAAGCCCTTCACCATATGCAGGGTGCGAAACCCTTGTTCCAACTGCTAAATCTTCCATGTTCGTATTTATTTAAAATGACCTTTCAATATTAATGAATAAAAAATTATTCGTGAAAAATTAAAGCGGATTTTATACATTTAACATTGAACAAAAATTGTTTGAAAGCCTCCTTTAATTGTACAATTAAACTTACTTTTGCAATTTAAAATAGCACGTTAAAGTATAAAATTGTGAGAATAAGTATTAATAATTCTTTGAGAAGTTTTAATATTTGGCGACTCCGGGTAATTCCGGAGCGAACATTTATTATGATATTAAGTGTTTTAGTAGGCGGAGTTAGTGGTTTGGCAGCTGTTATCCTTAAAAATCTCATTCATTCATCCATCACCCTGCTCAACGATAATTTTTTAAATCAAGGCGCATATTCATACCTCATATTCCCGATCGTTGGAATTGCCCTAACACTCCTGTTTGTTAAATACGTTGTCAGGGATGACATCAGCCACGGTGTTACACGTGTACTACAATCCATATCAAAAAGAAACAGTTTAATAAAAAAACATCATACATGGACATCAATGTTGTCCAGCACCATCACCATTAGTTTTGGTGGATCGGTAGGAGCTGAGGCTCCGGTGGTACTTACCGGCTCGGCAATTGGATCAAATTTGGCCAGGGTGTTTAAGCTCGATTACCGAAAAATCACACTGATGGTTGGCTGTGGTGCGGCAGGTGCGATTGCCGGTATTTTTAAAGCCCCACTCACCGGACTGCTTTTCACCCTCGAAGTACTGATGCTTGACCTTACCATGGCCTCATTAATACCATTGATGATATCGGCCGTAACGGCAACAACAGTAGCCTACTTTTTTATGGGCGACAGTGCATTACTAACGTTTAAACTTGCACAAAGCTTTGACATTGAAAACATTGGATACTACATTATTTTAGGTGTTTTTTGCGGTTTGGTTTCGGTTTACTTTACACGTGCCACTTTCGTCATTGAAAAAATGTATAAAAAAATCAACAGTAAGCTTGTGCGTTTATTGGTGGGCGGCAGCATCTTAACCCTGCTGATATTTATGTTCCCATCGGTTTGGGGCGAAGGCTATAACTATATCAGCACCATACTTCACGGAGAAGGTGGCACTATTTTTTACAATTCATTTTTCGCAAATGTAGAACCCGGAAGCTTTTGGTTTATTTTGTTGTTATTTGCAGTACTGATTTTTAAAGTTGTTGCCATGGCTTCAACAACCGGCGCAGGTGGTGTGGGTGGCATTTTTGCACCAACCTTAGTTGTAGGTAGCTTTGCCGGTTACTTCCTGGTTCACACACTTAACATGATTTCATCGGTTAGCTTACCCGAAAGCAACTTTGCCCTGGTAGGCATGTCAGGGGTTATGTCGGGGGTAATGCACGCTCCCATGACGGCCATTTTCCTTATTGCAGAAATAACAGGGGGCTACGACCTTATACTGCCACTAATTTTAGTTGCAACCATTTCATATATTACCATTATGATTTTCGAGCCGCATTCAATTTACACCAAACGACTGGCTGAACGGGGTGAGCTTCTTACGCACCACAAAGACCGAAATGTATTGGTAATGCTTGACACCGAGAAATTAATTGAAACGGGATTCATCGTTTTAAAAGACGACGAAACACTTCGCGATTTTGTTCGCAAAGTACCCCGTTCAAAAAGAAATATTTTTCCGGTCCTCGATGATGATGAAAAACTTGTGGGCGTTGTGCTGATGGAAAACGTACGCCCCATTATTTTCAACCGCGACCTTTACGATAATACGTATGTAAACGATTTGATGATTTCGCCACCTGCCATTGTTGACATGAATGAAAACATGGATACGGTGATGAAAAAATTCCAGAAAACCAAAGCCTGGAACCTGCCGGTAACCGAAAATGGAAAATACCGCGGTTTCTTATCAAAATCGAAGATTTTCAATGAGTACCGTGATATTCTGGTTCATTTTTCGGATGACTAAAAGATGGTATTCACGAAGGCCGGCTTCACTTAAGAGGCTGAGGTAATTGTTAGATGTAACGTTCGGAGAAGATGAATCAAGAAAGAGAAAGAAAAATGAAGCTGAAAATTTCAATATCATACTAAAATCGGTAATGAGCTTGTTGACTGCTGACAAAACCAAAAAACTCAGCAAAAAAAACAAACGGTTTAAAGCTGCTCTTGATGTCAAATATAGAGAAATGCTTCTCGGTTTTTAAATGCGGTAGCCCTGCCAACAACCACTCATAATTTGCTTAATTCAACAATAATTTTTAGTTTAGTAAACTGAATAAAAACAGAAAACGCCTGTGCCCCATAAACCCACCATAACACTTCAGCCCAATGTTCACAGAAATGAACCCATCGCTTTATTGCAGTTTACCTACAACCGCGATTTAATTGATATAAAACAACACATAAAAGGATTAAACACAATTGTTTTTAACCAACCGTTGGGGCCAATGTGAAAATCACCAACAATATTTCTATCGGCCGACAAAATTTCATATCTTTGAGCATGGCAAAAAAAGTAATAAATAAAAGTCCACTTGGTGAAGTTTTTGGATTTCCAATTGAGAATGATAGTACAAAAGCTCAACGTTATCGAAATCAAAAACTTTGTCCTTTTAACAACAAAGTTCCAAACTGTACGAAGGATAAAGCAAACAATCCTCTTGGTGTTTGTAGTGTTTGGCATAACGGAATTTCAGTAATTACCTGTCCAGCCAGATTTAGAGAAGATTGGGTTATTGTTGAAAAAGCTGCTGAATTTGCGTTTGGTGCAAAAGCAAATTGGACTTCTCTGTCTGAAATCAAACTTGTAGACAAAAACGGCCAATCTGCCGGCAACATAGATTTTGTGCTTGTACAATACAATGATAAAGGTCAATTGATTGACTTTGCTTCGCTTGAAGTTCAAGGAGTTTATATTTCAGGGAATCTTAGAAATCCATTTGAAGATTATATCAAAAAGCCCTCTAAAGACTTTGAATGGCCAACGGGATACAACTACCCCAAACCCGACTACCTATCCTCATCTCGAAAGCGACTTATTCCACAATTGCTTTACAAGGGCGGAATTTTTCAATCATGGAAAAAGAAACAAACTGTAGCGCTACAAAAATCATTTTTTGAAACTCTTCCTTCACTGCCGACAACCACTAAATCAAAGGCTGACATTGCTTGGTTTCTATACGACCTTGTGTATGATAAGGAACAAAAGCAAAATAATCTCTTTCTAACTGAAACGGTTTATACTGAATTTGAAACAGCACTTTTAAGGGTTACCACTCCCAAACCCGGAGACATTACAGACTTTATCAATATTTTACAAAACCGTCTTGACGAGCATTTGGACAAAAACCCGCCAGATGCACCGTCATTAACAGACATAATAAGCAGTTAATCATGGACGGACAATTATCAATATTTGAAACCAAACAGAAAAAAGCAACTCCTAAGGTTGTAAATGTGGCTTCTGTTCCTCAGAGAAGTCCATTCAGATATCCAGGTGGAAAGACTTGGTTAATTCCTGTCGTGAGAAAATGGCTTAAACAATCAAAAGAACCCAAAACATTATTTGAACCTTTTGCAGGTGGTGGGATTATTAGCCTTACCGCAGCATTTGAGAGTTTGGCTGACAAGATTGTAATGGTTGAACTTGACCTTGAAGTAGCTGCTGTTTGGGAAATAATAGTTAATGGTGACCATGCTTGGTTGGCAGATAAAATTTATTCATTTGACCTAAACCCTGAAAATGCAAACTCAATACTTAAAAAGGAAGACAAAACGATAAAGGAGCAAGCTTTTAGCACCATACTTAAAAACAGAATCTTTCATGGGGGTATTATTGCCAAAGGTTCAGGGCTAATTAAAAATGGAGAAAATGGAAAGGGAATAAAATCTCGTTGGTATCCCAAAACTTTGCGAGACAGAATTTTGGCGGTTGGACACGTTAAATCAAAAATGAAGTTTATTGCAGGAGATGCATTTACTGAATTGGAGAAAATTAAGAATGACGTAAATACTTATTCATTCATAGACCCTCCATACACAGTTGCAGGAAGACGACTTTATACTCACTTCGAAATCGACCATGATTCTTTGTTTGCTTTAACTGCCCAACTTAAAGGGAAGTTTATGCTTACTTATGATGATACTGAAGAAATTAGGGGATTAGCAGAAAAATATAAACTTGACTTTAGAACAATTCCAATGAAAACGACTCACCATATTCAAAAGAATGAAATCATCATATCTGACAATTTTGAATGGTGGGAATAAGAGAACACTGGCTCCAACATGTTAGGAATTAAGGCACAGTTGAGCCATGAAAAAAGGCATTGAAGGTAGTATCTATCGTTTAATAATTTTATGTGTTTTATTGTTTCCGTTTGAAGTTAGCGTTAACAGATAAATCCCGCTTTCAAGATGGCCGGTGTCAATGGTTGCAATTTGAGACTCGTCAAAAATGAATGCAAGTAGGGTCTGGCCGTTTAAATTTCTCACCACTGCCTTTTGAAGCTTGTCGCCCGAAATAGTCAGGCGATTACGCACAGGATTTGGGAACATCCCGGTTTGCGATTTGCCATCTTTTAATTCATCAGTATTTAACCTTATGGTAAATTCAGGGTATTCCATTTCGCGGCTTGTAAGCAACAGATATTCACCGGGTGCCAGGGTCATTTCTTCCGATAATGCAGTTACGTTGATGTTCGAACGGTCGAAGTAGTTATACCACGTGCCGGTTTCGGGGAAATTGACTGTTGTAGTATGTTCGCTGACATCGAAATTTCCTACTGCTACAACATGGTTTTCACCATCCGACAGTGTATATGTTTTAACCGGCCCGTTAAGGGAGTAGTCCATGTTGTTGGCCGAAAACTCGTCATAGTTTTGTTTGATGTAGTTCAGGGCTGCCATGGTTTTAAACAATTCGGCCCGGTTGGCTTTATCAACATAGTCCCACCTAATGGGTTTTTCACCCAGTCGCCCATCGTAATCAATAGAAACATCGTAGCCCAGCTCACCAAATTGCCAAATCATTTTAGGTCCGGGAATGGGCAGGTGAAATACTGCATTAAGTTTCAGCCGGTCGAGGGTGGTGTCAAGGTTTTTAATATTATAAGTACCTGATGCATTGCCATATTGTTGGGTTTTGTAGGCAATGCGTTCTTCATCATGACTTTCCTGGTAAGTAACCAGATTGGCTTCATTCCAGCCACGAT
>JAQIDF010000459.1 GCA_027858145.1 Prolixibacteraceae bacterium
AGATACTTACCAATAATGTCGAATTCGAGGTTTACGGTTGTGCCTTCCTTTATGGCGTGAAAGTTTGTTTCATCGTAGGTGAAAGGAATGATGGCTACCTGAAAAGTGTCATCCTTTGAATTTACTACTGTTAAGCTCACTCCGTTAACCGTTACCGAACCTTTTTCAACAGTCATGTAACCCTGGCGGGCCTTTTCTTTGTCAAACTCGTACTGAAAAGTGAAGTACCAGCTTCCGTCTGATTCTTCTACCTTTAAACATGTAGCTGTTTGGTCAACATGACCTTGAACGATGTGACCATCGAGGCGGCCGTTCATAATCATGCTACGTTCAAGGTTTACTTTGCTGCCTACTTCAAGTTTGCCAAGATTCGATTTTAATAAAGACTCTTTTATCGCGGTAACTTTATACGTCTTTTTATCTTTATTCACATCAACAACGGTTAAGCATACTCCGTTATGCGATAAGCTTTGGTCAACCTTCAGTTCATCAACAAACGAGCAGGTCAATGTAAAATGCACATTTTCCTGATCTTTTTCTATGGCAACAACTTTCCCTGCTTCTTCAACAATTCCTGAAAACATAGTGTTTAATTTTAAATGTTTGTGCGAAATTATAAAAATATGGGCAAACCAATACTAAAAAGGCGTTGTTAAACTGGGGTTTTTAACATTGAAAACATTGCAATTATCTTTTATACGTCACCTAATCTCTCTTTTTCTGCGGTTCATTTTTATTTTTTCCGTCGAATAATACAAGTTGGAACGCTGTTCTTGTGAACCGGTGCACATATTACAGTGCCCTGAACCAATCCTGAAAGTACTCACCAAACGGAATAATCTTAGTATCGCCCTGAATGGCATAAATCAAACTTAGTAACCAAAAGGCAAATAGTACAATACTCAACAACCACCCGATAATGGGAATAAATCTCAGAATAAAACCTATAATGTACAATCCCAGTGTTTGTCGAATATAGAACGACGAATATTCATCCCGCGGGTTTTGGTTCAATACCAACGCAATTACCCATCCTACCGGTGTGATATGCGATACAATCGCTTTAACTTTAGCATCCATAATTTTCAGTTTTATTAATCCTTAACAAAAGTAGTAAAGTTAGGAATGGTTATGCTCAAAGAATAGGGCAGTATCCGATAAAATCGGTGAAACCCGAAAATACCCGGATTTTTGTTTTATTAGGGATAAAATAAACTTCACTGACAAATCTCACTTTCAAGGCTAATACAGCGTTAAATTGAGTTTTTTCTGTTCTTTTTTTCTCCCTTAACTCATTTAAAACAACTACCTTTGCCCCCGTTTTTAAAATACAGTTACATTATGGCAGAGAAAAATATAAAGCTTATTGAAGCATTTCCCCCGGTTTCGACCGAAGAATGGGAGGCCAAAATTCAGGCCGACTTAAAGGGGAAAGATTACGAAAAGACGCTGGTTTGGAGAACCATCGAAGGGTTCAACGTCAGGCCTTACTATCGTCAGGAAGACCTTGAAAAAGTAAAATACCTCGACAATGTACCTGGGGAGTTTCCGTTTTCGCGCGGTGCGAAAACCAAAGGGAACGACTGGTTCATCCGTCAGGATTTGAAAGTAGGCGACCTCGAAGCAACCAACAAAAAAGCACTTGACGTACTTCAACGTGGTGTTACCTCGCTTGGTTTCATCGTTGAAGGCCGCAACAAGTTAACAATATCTGATCTTGAAGTGTTGCTGAAAGACATTTGTCTTGAGGCCGTCGAACTGAACCTGGTTTGTTGTTCAAACAACATTGAAAACGCCAGGGCACTTGCGCAGT
This sequence comes from Prolixibacteraceae bacterium, assembly GCA_027858145.1. GTDB lineage: Bacteria > Bacteroidota > Bacteroidia > Bacteroidales > Prolixibacteraceae > Roseimarinus. Next base: position 1,814 of record JAQIDF010000459.1, read on the forward strand.
TCATTTCAAAAAAATACGGCAAAGAAAACAACATAAAGGCATCAGTAAATATCGGCCCTGTTGGTGCAATGACCCGCAACGGCGCTTACGATGCTGATGTAATGCCCGAAATCAAATCGTTGGTAGAAGAAACCGCTCCACTAAAAGGATTTTCGGCTATTGGTGTTAACGGGAAAATTTTCCGTGATGCCGGTTCATCAATTGCACAAGAGATGGCATTCGCACTGGCTGCCGGTACTGAATACCTTACTCAGCTGACCGAAGCCGGGCTGGATGCCAAAACAGTAGCTCCTAAAATAAAATTCAACCTTGGCGTTGGCACCAACTACTTCATGGAAATTGCCAAGCTGCGCGCTATCCGCTTCCTGTGGGCCAGAATTGTTGAGGCATTTATGCCCGAATGCAGTACTGAGGAATGTGATTGTGCTGCAATTATGAATATCCACTGTGAGAATACCATCTGGAACAAAACAGTGTACGATCCTTACGTGAACATGCTTCGTACACAAACTGAAGCCATGAGTGCAGCCCTGGGTGGCACCGATTCGATGACGATAATCCCGTTTAATTCGGTTTATGAAGAAAGCACTCCGTTCTCGGAACGCATTGCCCGCAACCAGCAAATATTGTTGAAAGAAGAATCACACTTCGATAAAGTTTCTGATCCGGCTGCCGGTTCATATTATATTGAAACCCTTACCGACAGCATTGCCACATCTGCATGGAACCTTTTTGTTGAAGTACAGGATAAAGGAGGTTACATTAAAGCTTTTAAAGCCGGATTTCTTCAGAAAACAATTAAAGAAACCTCAGATAAGCTTGATAAAGGTATTGAACGCCGCCGTGACAGCTTGCTCGGCATAAATCAATTCCCGAATTTTACCGAGTACATGGAAAAAGAACTTGACGCCGAGGTATTCAAGCGCCATCAGTGTAAGGCCGACAATGCTATTGCTGAACCACTGACAACTTACCGTGGCGCTCAGGCATTTGAAGTGTTGCGCTCAACAACCGATGCTTATGCCTTGAAAAACAAACGTCCGTTTGTGTTTATGCTTCCCGTTGGTAAGCTGAATATGCGCAAGGCACGTGCACAATTTGCCGCTAACTTCTTTGCCGTAGCCGGTTTCGAAGTTAAAGAAGGCAAAGGGTACGATACCGTTGAAGAAGGTGTGGCCGATGCCAAAAAGCATGGTGCCGACATTGTAGTAATGTGCAGCTCTGATGATGAATATGCCACTTTTGCTCCCGAGGCATTTAAACAACTCGACAATGAGATTTTTGTTGTTGCAGGAAATCCGGACAGCAAAGATGAGCTGGAAAAAGAAGGTATCAAAAACTTTATTCATGTCCGCAGCAACCTGTTGGAAGAGCTGAAAGCATACCAGAGGCAATCAATAAAATGAATAGACAATAGAAATTAGACAATAGATAAATGACAAAAGATGATGCATAACTATAAGGAAATAAAGACTTGGCAAAGAGCAAGAATGTTGGTTAAGGATGTTTATTTGTTAACAAAAGAGTATCCTAAGGAAGAAATATATGGTTTGACTTCTCAGATTAAGAGGGCTGTTGTTTCAATTTCGGCGAATATTGCAGAGGGTGCAGGCAGGGGTACCAATAAATATTTTAGCCATTTTCTTGACATTGCTCGTGGTTCCTTATATGAATTGGAAACTTTGATTATATTATCAAGCGATCTGGATTTTATTTCTGAATCTAAAAGTGTTGACATATTGAATGAAACGACTGAGATTTTGTTAATGCTAAATGGCTTTCAATCATATTTATCAAAGGTCTAAATTCTAC
>JAQIDF010000463.1 GCA_027858145.1 Prolixibacteraceae bacterium
TTGCTGATGGAACAAAAAGAAGCCGAAGGTATAAGGGAAAGTATCGGAGCACAACGCCTTTCGAGCCTGGGTGTTTCTGATGCAGCAACGGCAACTTCAAAAATTTCGGGGGTAACAAAAAACGAAGGTTCAGGCGATATTTATATTCGCGGCCTTGGCGACCGTTACCTTTCAACCACAATGAACGGGCTGCCCATACCTTCGGACGATGTTGAGAAAAAGAACATCGACCTTAACTTGTTTTCTACAGATGTAATAGAGAATGTAGGTATTAGCAAAACCTTTTCAGTTAATGGTTATGCTGACCAGTCGTCGGGCTCGGTCGATATACGATCGAAAACCCACAGCAATGATATCGAGCTGGAAGTATCGGCCGGTTCCAATACCAATATCATTTCAGAAGGTGTTTGGAGCAACTTCAAAGGAACACAAAACGCGAACGATTTAACGTTAGGTTTCTACACCGGTACTGTAGATACTGAAGAGGCAGTTAAAAATCAAAGCTGGAATACAACCTGCAAATCGTTACCACTTAACCGCAGCTTTGCGCTGATGGCCGGCAGGAAATTTGAACTGTTTAACAACGATTTGTCATTTTTTGCTACACTTTCATACGATAATTCGTTCGACTACGAAACAGGAATCTATAAAAAATACCGTTCAAATGTACTCGACAATTCTTTTACCGATGTCGAAACCTTTTCAACGAATGATAAAACTACCGGGCTGTTGAATCTCACGTATGATTTCAGCACAGACCACAGCCTTAGCTTTAACAGCCTGGCGGTTGTAAAAACCATCGACGAACTGTATGAACAGGGACGTAATGGTGAAGGATATGTTTTCGACCAGGATCCGCATGAATATGGTGCTTTTGTGCGCGACCAAAACCTGAAAACAACGCAGTTGTATATCAGCCAGATACATGGAAAGCACCAGATGAATGAAAACAATAATCTGCAATGGGCTTTGGGTTACAATTTCGTAAATTCAGGAGAACCCAACCGCATCCGCAACGAAGTAAATATTCTCGATGAGCAAACCGTGCAGTTTGCCCACGTTGGCGATTTTCAGCAACGTAAATCGGCCCAGGATATTGAAGATACAGAATTCAATGGCTATCTGAAAAACGAGCAATTCATCATTAACGATGACAACAATAAACTGAGACTTAATTATGGTGCTAATTTCAGGTACAAGACCCGTGATTTTAGCTCGTTGTTTATAGGTGTGCGTGCCAAAGGCGTGCAGGTGAAGTCGGTTGATAATTTAGACGAAGCATTATTAAACAGAAGTCTTTATAATAGCCGCGAACTTATTATTCGCGACCGTAAGCCCGATCTCTATAATGCCATTCTTGGGGCTTATGCCGGTTATGTAAATGCAACTTATAATAACGATAAATTCAGCGGAGTTGCAGGGGTGCGGTACGAACACGACATGCTGGATGTGGATTGGGATGTGGCTAACTATGTAGGGCGCAAAGGAAGCATCTCAAATCAGTATGACAACATTCTGCCTTCACTGAACATTAAATACAACCTTACCGAAAAGAGTTCACTACGTGTTGCTGCGGGTAAAACCATAACACTTCCCGAATTTAAAGAGCTTTCACCGTTTGAATATGTTTCGCCAACAGGCCGGGTAACCAAAGGAAACCCCGATTTAATGAAATCGGTAAACTATAACTTCGATGTAAAATGGGAACTATTTCCCACAAGTAAAGAGCTGGTATCGATAACCGGATTCTACAAACGCATCAATAATCCTATTAACCTCACTCAAACACGAGGTTCATCGGGCAACTTTATTTATGAAAACACTGGCGAAAAGGCAGATGTATATGGTGTTGAAGCTGAAACACGCATGATGCTGATAAAACCTGAAAACACTGGTCAGCCCGGATTGGAAATGGTGTTGAATGCTACCAAAATGTGGTTTAACCAGGACTTGCTCGAAGAATTCAGATACAATAATAAAATCAAGACAGAATTACAAGGTGCTGCCGGATTTATTGCAAATGCCTCGCTAAGCTATTCGAACAATACAAAGAATGAATTTGAAGCTACAATAACCGGCAACTATTCATCCGATAAAATCCTGGCTCTTGGAGCGCCCGAAGACTTTGTTAATAGCGCTACATTTTTCAATAGTGAAATTATTGAAAAAGGCTTTGCCACTGTCGACTTGGTTTTGTCGAAAAAGATAAGCGAAAAAGTATCAGTAAAATTCACCGGAAAAAACCTGTTGAACCCGGAAATAAAACAAACACAAGAAATTAAACCACTGTCGGGAGATCTTTCAAACGAGGTGGTTAGTTCGTACAAGAAAGGGATAAGCCTGAAACTCGGGCTTACCATAAAATTATAATTGCCATTTGAATACTTTAAATTAAAATTATTTACAAAATGAAAAAGTTATTGCTAAACATTTTAAGTATTGCTGTTTTAACAACTGCACTTTTTATAAGTTGCAGCAGCGATGATCCCGTGGTTAAAGAACCCGTAATTGAAAATCTGGGAGACGGTACAATGGAAGGTGAACTAACAGAAAATTTCACCCTCGATGCATCAACAGTTTACCAACTTACCGGTGCATTTATTGTATCCGAAGGCATTGAGCTAACCATTCCTGCCGGCACCAACATTCAGGCAGCTGAAGGTGGAACTGATGTTTATGTAGCCGTACTGAAAGGCGGAAAAATATTTGTCGAAGGTAACGAATCGAACCCGGTTGTTATGTCGTCGCCAAATGGAAATCCCGGCGACTGGGGTGGTTTAACTATTTGTGGTAAAGCAACCACATCGGCAGGTGTTGATGCTGAAGCTGAAGTTGGTGGGTTTATTTATGGCGGAACTGAGGACAACGACAACTCAGGTTCAATTGAATACCTGGTGATTAAAGGAACAGGTGCTCAAATCAACTCTGAGTCACAGTACAATGGTGTTTCATTTTATGCCGTAGGTTCTGGAACCAGCGTTTCAAATGTAGCTGTAATCAATGGCTCCGACGATGGTGTTGAATTTTTTGGAGGAACCGTTTCGGTTAGCAACCTGTTTTTGCAAAACAACGAAGATGATGCCATCGACTGGACTGAAGGTTGGGATGGAACTGTCACTAATGCTTATGTTGAACATACCATCGAAGGATTTTCGACTGTGGTTGAAGGCGACAAAGTGAATAATAATCCAAAACTTGTTAATCTTACCGCTGTGTCAACAACTGGCGGAACTGCCCTGCAATTCAAAAAAGAATCGGGAGCAACCATTACAAATCTCTATCTCGAAGGTTACGAGAAGAATATTGATATGAAAGATGACGGTCCGCTTGAGAATGTAATTATTGACGGTGTAACTGCAGATCCGGCTGCTGATTATATTTCAGGAACTAAAGTGGATATTACCGCGTGGAACTGGAAAGAAGCAACCTTATAAAAAACCGAAGATCGGCTGGGTTAAACAAAGCATAAAAAAACAAAGGATAGATACTATCATTTGCATTGACTAACTCAAAAAAAGCCGTTTCACTCGCGAAACGGCTTTTGTTGAGATTGGTAATAGCAATAACAGAAGATATTCGTTTTGTAAGTAGCTGAAAGAGCGTGTTTAATGGGTGTTTTGAAAAATATCTAATGTTAAATATTCACATTGATTGAAAAACTTAACGTTAAATATTTGTTAACTACTCGCCACAATGGTTAACTTTGTGTTAAATCATAGAAAATAAATTCAAAAAACAGAAGATCAGGATGAAGACTTTAATATCGATAATGGTTTTGATATTTGTGTTTAGCCTTACGTTAAACGCACAATATATAGAAGAAGTTGATGGTATATACATGGCAGAATCAGCTCCATATACAGGGACTTACAAAAGTTACTACGATAATTTCCAGCTAAAAGTAGAAATGCAACTTCAGGATGGAAAAAAAGATGGTGAAACGAAATTGTATTTCGAGGATGGAACCCTGAAGGAGATACGTTCATACCAAAACAACCAGATGCACGGCAAATGGGTAACTTACAATAAGGAAGGTATTAAAATTGCCGAGGCTGAATATCTAAATGGCAAAAAAACCGGAACCTGGAAAGTGTGGGATAATAATGGAACACTTCGGGTTATTATGAGTTACAAAAAAGGAGAGAAAACCGGAACGTGGAAAATGTGGGATGAAGAGGGAGCTTTAACCGGAGAAAC
>JAQIDF010000468.1 GCA_027858145.1 Prolixibacteraceae bacterium
ATGAATGAGCTTGAACAACGATTTTATGGAACATACAGAGTTACTTAAAAAAGTACGGAAAATAGAAATAAAAACCCGTGGACTTTCCCGCAACATTTTCGCAGGCGAATACCATTCGGCTTTTAAAGGCCGGGGCATGGCATTCAGCGAAGTGCGCGAATACCAGTTTGGCGACGACATCCGTAACATCGATTGGAACGTTACTGCACGGTACAACAAACCGTTTGTGAAAATTTTCGAGGAAGAACGGGAAATGACCGTTATGCTGGTTATTGATGTCAGTGGGTCACGTAATTTCGGCACCTTCGATAAGTACAAGAAGAATGTAATTACTGAAATTGCAGCAGTACTGGCTTTCTCGGCAATACAAAACAACGATAAAATTGGCGTAATTTTCTTTTCAGGTAAAATCGAGAAATTCATTCCACCCAAAAAAGGTAAAAGCCACATTTTACGTATCATACGTGAACTTATCGACTTTGAGCCTGAAAACCGCGAAACGGATATTAAGGGAACGCTCGAATACCTCACCAACGCTATTAAAAAACGTTGCACGGCATTCGTTATTTCCGATTTCATTGACGACAACAAAGAGCTGAAACGGGCACTTACCATTGCAAACAATAAGCACGATATAGTAGGCTTGCGCATTTTTGACGACCGGGAAACCAGTTTACCCTCAATAGGAATGATTAAAATGAAAGATGCTGAAACCGGAAAATATATGTGGGTTGACTCATCGAGCAGCAAAGTGCGGGGTGCTTATGCCCATTGGTGGCGCGAAATGAGTTCCGAACTCGATGGGGCTTTCACAAAATCGGGTGTTGATTACGTGAATATAAACACACGCCAAGACTACGTAAAATCGTTAATGACATTATTCAAAAGACGAGGAAGCAAACAATGACAATGAAAAACATAACCGCTATATTAATTCTTCTCGCGCTGCCATTTTTAACAGTTGCACGCGAGATTAAAACTAAAGCCGAACTCGACAGCGCCGTTATTCTCATTGGCGACCAGGTCAAGCTAAATATTGAAATTGAATTTCCCGATGACGTGGAAATTCTTTTTCCGGTTCCATCAGATTCGTTGGGGGAGCATGTAGAAATCGTGGAGCATAAAAAAATTGATTCGATCCAGCTTGACGAAAACAGGCTGAAGATGATGCAGTCATTTATTGTTACATCTTTCGACACCGGCCATCATACCATCGATCCGTTTTATTTTGAGTTCAGCGTTAAAGGGATGACAGATTCAGTACCAACCAACCCAACAACATTGCATGTATTCACGCTTCCCAAACTCGATTCGCTCATGAATGCCATGCAGGGCCCCATCGACATAAAAGAACCTTATGAAGCACCGGTGACATTTAAAGAAGTCGCCCCGTGGTTGTTTGGCATTTTGCTGGGAGCCGGGTTGATATTCCTGATTATATATGCCATTAACCGCCGTAAAAACAACAAGCCGATTTTTAGCTTTCCACAAAAGCCAAAAGAACCGGCACATATTATCGCATTGAGGGAGCTTGATCAAATAAAAGAGCAAAAACTATGGCAACAGGGAAAAGTGAAAGAGTTTTACAGCGAAGTAACCGATGCCACAAGGGAATATATTGAAAACAGGTTTGGTATTATGGCAATGGAGCTTACAACTGATGAAATTATCAGTAAAATAAATGAGCAAAAAGGTATGCTCGACGAAAAATCGTTCGAATACCTAAAACAAATGCTTAGCAGTGCCGACCTGGTGAAATTTGCCAAGTTCACACCACAACCCGAAGACAATGAACTCCTACTGGTTAACGCTTACTTCCTTGTTAACCAAACCAAAATAGAAGAGAAAGAAGAAGAGGAAGAAGAACAAAACGAAGAAGACGAAGGGGACGAAGTTTTTTTAAAATAGCCAATAACTATGTTTAACTATACGTATGCAAATCCCGAAATGTTTTACCTGCTACTAGGGCTTATCCCTCTGTTAGCATGGTACATCTTTCGGCAAAAGAAATTTAGTGCCAGTCTGCAAATTTCAACAACAAAAGGGTTTTCAGGGGCACCCAGAACATGGAAACATTATTTGCGCCACCTCATTTTTGTAACCCGTGTACTGGTACTGGCACTTTTAATTGTGATAATGGCCAGGCCTCAATCATCTGAAGATTGGGAGAATCAGGAAACCGAGGGCATTGATATTGTAATGGCCATTGATGTGTCGACCAGTATGTTGGCACGTGACCTAAAGCCCGACAGGCTTGAAGCTGCAAAAGATGTAGCTACGCAGTTTATTTCGGGCAGGCCTTACGACCGCATCGGGCTGGTGGTTTTTGCAGGAGAATCGTTCACACAATGTCCGCTAACCACCGATCATGCAGTAGTTACCAACTTGCTACGCGAAACACAAACCGGCATACTTGAAGATGGTACAGCTATAGGTAACGGACTGGCAACATCAGTTAACCGCCTGAAAGAAAGCAGCGCCATAAGCCGGGTAGTCATTCTACTCACCGATGGAGAAAATAACCGGGGAGAAATACCACCGCTAACTGCCGCCAAGATAGCCAAAACATTTGGCATCAGGGTGTACACCATTGGCGTAGGAACCGAAGGCACAGCCCCCTACCCTGTTCAAACAAATTTTGGGACCCGTATCCAGCAAGTACAAGTTAAAATTGACGAAGAGACCTTGCAAAGCATAGCAAACACAACCGATGGCAAGTATTTCAGGGCTACCAATAACGATAAATTACAACAGATATATGAACAGATTGATCAGCTTGAAAAATCAAAAATTGAAGTAAAAGAATTCAGCCGGAAACAAGAAGAATTTCAACCCTTTGCATTGGCAGCCTTAACATTGCTAATACTTGGCCTACTGTTGAAATTTTCAATTTTCAGAAATATACCTTAAATAATTACAAAACATGGAAATATTCCGATTTGCAAACCCAGAATATCTGACAGCACTCATTATTATACCGGTGCTTATCATTATATTTTTCATTTTCAGACGAAAACGCAATAATGCAATAAAGCAATTTGGCAATCCTGAAGTACTACAATCGCTCATGCCCAATGCTTCAAAAAGCCGGCCCGGATGGAAATTCACCATCATGCTGGTTGCTATAGCGTTGTTGGTTGCCGGACTGGCACGTCCACAATTTGGTGCAAAACTCCAAAAAGTAAAACGAAAAGGCATTGAGTTGATTATTGCTCTTGACGTTTCAAATAGCATGTTGGCCGAAGACATTCAGCCCAACCGCCTCGGAAGAGCCAAACGTGCTATCTCGCTTCTGACCGAGAGGCTCAGCAACGACAAAATCGGACTCATTGTTTTTGCCGGCGATGCCTATGTGCAAATGCCGATCACAACTGACTATACCTCGGCTAAGTTGTTCTTATCGTCAATCAATACATCAATGGTTCCACGGCAGGGAACAGCCATAGGTTCGGCCATCGATTTAGCCATACAGTCATTCACCCCCGAATCGGAAAGCAGCAAAGCCATTGTTGTTATTACCGACGGCGAAAACCATGAAGATAATGCCGGGGATATGGCAGAACAAGCTGCCGAAAACGACATTGTGGTACACACAATTGGCATGGGGCTACCAGAAGGCGGGCCTATTCCGATAACAAAATCCAACGGACAAAAAGATTTTAAACGGGACAAAAACGGCGAGGTTGTTGTGACAAAGCTCAACGAAGAAATGTTACAAAAAATTGCCGCTGCAGGTGGTGGTGAATATGTAAGGGCAAATAATACCGAAGTTGGCATTAATGCTATTTACAATGAAATAAACAAAATGGAAAAAACAGAACTTGAATCGCGCATTTATTCTGAATATAACGACCAGTTTTTTTATTTCATTGCCGCAGCTTTATTACTGTTGTTGGTTGAAGTTTTATTATTGGAACGTAAAAATAAATTCCTTAAAAATTTCAGGCTTTTTAAAACCAATGCTTAATTCTACAACAGTTTAAAAAGAATACACTATGCAAAGAAAAAACAACATAAAAATATTGGCTTTACTCAGCTTCGTTATCCTGACACAAACATCGTTTGGGCAGAAGGAACGAAAATTTATTCGAAGGGGAAACGATTTTTATGAAGAAGCCATTGAAAACAGCGACTCAACCGGAATTGACTCTGTAAACTTTGTAAATGCCGAAATTGAGTACCGTAAAGCACTTGAAAAAAAACCAAACGATTTGAAGGCAATTTCAAATATTGGAAGCGCCCAATTTAAGCAACAAAAATATGACGAATCAGCATCTCAATTTGAACAAACATTAAATATAGCTGAAAAGAAAGAAGATAAAGCCAAAGCTTATTACAATTATGGTAATGCTATGCTGGGGCAACAAAAATTTGACGAAAGTATTGAGGCCTATAAAAATGCACTGCGAAATAATCCTTCGGACATGCAGGCAAAATACAATCTGGAATTTGCCCGTAAAATGAAGCAACAAAAACAACAGCAGCAACAAAAACAAAATAAAGACCAAAACAAAGATCAAAATAAGGATCAGAACAAAGATCAGAACAAAGAACAGAATAAAGACCAACAGGATAAAAATCAGGATAATAAAGACCAACAGGATAAAAACAATCAAAACCAAAATCAGCAAGACAAAGACCAGCAGCAACAACAGCAACAACAACAGCCAAAAATATCGAAACAAAATGCTGAACAAATGTTGAAAGCTTTGGAGAATGATGAGAAAGAAACACAAGAGAAAGTAAAAAAAGCAAAAGCAGAGAAAGCAAAATCATCGAAAAACGATATCGACTGGTAACACAGATCGTTAGATATTAGATATGAGACATGAGATTAGCTTGCAAGTATAAGAATATCTGCATGTTAACGAAACACAGATAAGAAAAAAACTTTAATATTTAAACAGTTGCAAAAATGTAACGAAGCATTGTGGTAAGCTATGTATTTTTTATTATTCGTTATAAAAGATGTTTTCTATTTTTGTATGATTTAAAGACGAGCCATGAAAAAACGATTTATATTCATCATATTCCTGTTTACAACACTGGCATCGGTAGCGCAGGACACAAAGTTTACGATGTCGGCACCATCAATTGTATCGCTTGGCGAACAATTCAGCCTGACGCTTACGCTAAATGCGAAGGGCAGAGATGCCAAACTACCGGAGCTAAGCAACTTCGAAATACTTATGGGCCCCAGTGTTTCATCAAGCACGAGTATCCAGATTATCAACGGTAAAACATCGCGCAATGTAAATTACAGTTACACTTACATTTTACGGGCAAAAAAAGAAGGCACGTATACCATTTCGCCGGCAACAATTAGGGCCGATGGCGACATTATTCAATCAAATACGGTTACCATCAAAGTTATTCAGGGGAAACAGCAATCACAGTCACCCGGGCAAAGCAACCAGCAATCTCAACAAGACACTGATGCCCAAAGCGGTTCGCGCGACAATTTGTTTATACAATTTGAAACCAACAAACGAAATGTTTACAAAGGCGAATCGCTTTTAGCTACATTCAAGTTGTACAGCAGGGTTGGGCTCTCGCTGGTTGACCAAACTCTGCCATCGTTTGAAGGATTCTGGACACAAAACATTGAAATCCCCAATGCCGACCAAACACGCACCCGTGAAGCCGTTGATGGGGTAATCTACAATGTTTACACCCTTCAGAAAAAGATTCTCATACCACAGCAAACTGGTAAATTAAGTATTGACCCTGCCGAAATGGTTGTGGATGTTCAAAAGCGTGTTCGTTCGCAAAATGTATTCAATGATTTTTTTGGCTCGTACCAAAATGTGCGTACAAAGATTAATTCGGATCCTATTTCCATTACTGTAAAACAATTGCCGGCTGCACCGGGTAGCTTTAGTGGAGCTGTTGGTAACTTCCAGCTCAGTTCGTCAATTGATAAAACAGAAATAAAAGCTAACGAGGCTATAACAATAAAAGCCACCATTAGTGGCAATGGCAACCTTAAACACATTACCCCTTTAGCATTTGACCTGCCCCCCGACTTTGAGGTATACGACCCGCAAACCTCATACAGCCATCAGGTAACGGACAATGGTATTTCGGGTTCAACAACTTTCGATCAGGTTATTATTCCACGTTTTGCCGGTGATTTTACAATTCCTCCGGTCGATTTTGTTTATTTCGACCCGAATTCAAAAAGTTACAAAACGCTGCGCACAAAGCAATTTGACATACACGTAGAAAAAGGAACTGAAAGCCAGTCATCAACCGTGATGAGCTCGCTGTCAAAAGAAAATGTAAAATATATTGGACAGGATATACGCTACATCAAGCAAAATAATAACGAGCTAAAAGAAAAAGGCAGTTTCCTTTTCGGGTCTTTGCCCTTTTATGGTTCTTATGCACTGGCTTTCGTACTATTCATAGCATTTGTGCTCATGCAAAAGAAAAGAGCCCGTGAGAATGCAAACATTGCCCTTACACGTAACAAAAAAGCCCGCAAGATAGCCCGCAAGCACCTCAAGGCAGCTTCGGTTTGTGTTAAACACGATAACAAAAAAGAATTTTACGATTCACTTCAGCGTGCATTTTGGGGCTACTTGTGCGACAAGCTTAGCATCCCGACATCAGAGCTCAACCGCGATAATGCAAGGACAATACTCCTTAAAAGTAATGTTAACGAAGAAACAATCAGTGAATTTATTAGCTTGATTGACAATTGCGAGATGGCACGTTTTGCCCCTTCGATGGCCGACCATCCCATTGGAGAGCAATACATACAAGCTGAAAAACTAATCGGGAAATTTGAAAAACAAATACGCAAAAAAGCATAGCCATGAACAAAGTGTTCTTACTCATATTATCA
>JAQIDF010000484.1 GCA_027858145.1 Prolixibacteraceae bacterium
AAAGGAAAGATAAGAGTACCTTCATGATTTTTGGTTAAGATGTTTGATTTAAGAGGTTTATTAAACACATATGTTGTGTCAATAAGTCGTAAAACTAAACATTATAATTGGAAATCAAATAAAATAATTGTTGTTTTTTAATTCAATATTGAAAGCCAATTCCTTTTTGGCACGGCTATTGACAAATTTATAAGTCGCATTAATTAAAGTGGTAATAAAGACATATTGTCAGAAAAATATAGGAAGGTTTTAATATGAGTGAGCAAAGTTTAAAAGATACTAAGAGTTTTATATTCACAGGGATGGGGAATGATGATTCAGATTTTATTCCCATAATGGCCGATGGTGGGGAAGATGACCTGCTGGTGAAAAACCTGCCAGATACACTGCCAATTTTGCCACTTCGTAATACGGTTTTATTTCCCGGAGTGGTTTTTCCAATTTCTGTTGGACGAATAAAATCACTTAAATTGGTTCGTGAGGTTTATCAGTCAAATGGAGTGCTTGGTGTTATTGCTCAGCTAAACCCTGATGTCGATGAACCATCTGCCAAGGATCTGCACAAGATCGGTACAATGGCCAAAATTCTCAAAATACTCGAAATGCCCGATGGTAATACTACCGTCATTATTCAGGGTAAGCAACGTTTCAGACTTGAAGAAATGGTAGCCGATGAGCCTTACCACCGGGCAAAAGTTGAGAAGCTGGAAGAATTTAAGCCTGATGAGAATACTTCGGAGTTTGAAGCAACCGTTGAATCGTTGAAAGATATTGCCATAAAAATTGCAAAAAACTCTGCGAACATGTCGCCTGAAGCAACGTTTGCTTTACGTAACATTGAAAATCCATCGTTCCTGATTAATTTCATTTGCTCAAATGCTGAAATAAAAGTCAAAGAGAAACAAGGGTTACTTGAACAGGGTGACCTTAAAGAGCGTGGCGTTCAGGCAGTTTCATATCTGGTGCGCGAATTGCAGTTGGTTGAATTGAAAAAAGATATTCAATCGAAGGTGAAAACCGACATGGACCAGCAGCAGCGTGAGTACCTTTTGCAACAGCAAATGAAAACCATTCAGGATGAACTGGGCGGAAACCCAACTGAAAAGGAAATTAATGAATTAAAAGAACGGGCCAAAAAGAAAAAATGGAGCAAAGAGATTGCTGATGTTTTTGAAAAGGAAGTCAATAAAATGTACCGGCTTAACCCTGCTGCCGGAGAGTACTCTATACAACTCACTTATGTTCAGACTTTACTTGATCTGCCATGGAACGAGTATTCTGATGATAATTTCGACATGAAACATGCACAGGAAGTTCTTGACGAAGACCATTACGGATTGGAGTTGGTGAAAGAGCGTATCCTGGAACATCTGGCTGTTCTCAAACTCAAAAACGACATGAAGTCGCCGATTATTTGTTTATATGGTCCTCCGGGGGTTGGTAAAACATCGCTTGGAAAATCGGTAGCACGTTCACTGGGGCGTAATTTTATACGGATGAGCCTTGGCGGTTTGCACGACGAGTCTGAAATACGCGGCCATCGTAAAACATACATTGGCGCAATGCCCGGGCGCATTGTTCAGAATATTAAAAAAGCCAAAACATCGAACCCTGTTTTTATTCTTGATGAGGTAGATAAAATTTCGCGTGACTTTCATGGCGACCCCGCTTCGGCATTGCTCGAAGTGCTCGACCCTGAACAAAATTCAGAATTTCACGATAATTACCTTGACATGGAATACGATCTTTCGAAAGTCATGTTTATTGCAACAGCGAACACATTAAATACCATTAGCCCTCCGTTGCTCGATCGTATGGAACTGATTGAAGTGAGCGGTTACCTGGTTGAGGAAAAAGTGGAAATTGCCAAACGACACCTGTGGACGAAACAATTGAAAAATCACGGGCTGGCTGATTACGGACTAAAAGTAAACGATGGTGTATTTGAGTATGTTATCGAGAAATACACCCGCGAATCAGGTGTGCGTGCTCTTGATAAACAGTTGGCCAAGCTTGTCCGGAAATTGGCAAAAAAGATTGCTTTTGATGAAAAAGTAGATAAAGTTATTAGTATCGAAACGATTCTGGATTGCTTAGGTGTACCTACATATTTGAAAGAAAAATACCAGGGCAACGAGTTTGCCGGAGTGGTTACCGGATTGGCGTGGACGTCTGTTGGTGGCCAGATTCTGTATGTAGAGTCGAGCCTTAGTAAAGGAAAAGGGCAACTAACACTTACCGGAAACCTGGGGGAGGTAATGAAGGAATCGGCTATGCTGGCGCTTGAATATCTGAAAGCACATGCCGATTCGTTAAAAATAGACCCCGATGTATTTAATAAATGGAATGTTCATGTTCACGTTCCTGAAGGTGCTATACCCAAAGACGGGCCTTCGGCCGGTGTTACGATGGTAACCTCATTAGCTTCAGCTTTTACGCAACGAAAAGTGAAGAACAGTATGGCTATGACCGGTGAAATTACCCTGCGTGGAAAGGTGTTGCCAGTAGGCGGAATTAAAGAAAAAATACTGGCTGCTAAACGTGCAGGAATCAACGAGATAATCCTTTCGGAAGATAATAAAAAGGATATTGAGGAAATAAAAGATATATATATTAAAGGGCTGAAGTTTCATTATGTGAAAACAATTGCAGACGTTTTGAGCATTGCTTTATTAAAAACTAAAGTTGATAATGCAGTAAAAATTGATTAGAGATTTCAAATCATTATAAAAGTCAAACAGGTACAACAAATACGTTTAGTTGTGCCTGTTTTTTGTTTTGTTATCCTTTTTATATACGTGTTGTTTTCAAAATAGCATTTTCAAAAAAAGCTGTTTTCTCCAATAAATATTGCATTTTGATGAATAATGCACTATTTTTCCACTCGCATTTAAGGGGACGTAATTAATCAATTATAATGAAGAATAAAGCACTTTTAGGGCTTTTGTTATTGTTTTTGGCTATTTGGGGATATGCCGGGGAAGTAACAAAAAGCGATGCAAAAATAGTGGCACTGAATTGGCTTAATAGTCATAGCGAACAGATTTTTGATACCAAAGATTTTTCCAACATTGATATATTGGATGAAAGCGAGGATGCATTGATTTATCTTGTTTCCTTTTCGCCCAAAGGATGGGTGATGGTATCAGGCGTTGATAAAACCGAACCTGTTCTGGGGTATTCAGATTCTTCAGTTTTTGACACCCGAAAAATCCCGGTTCAGTTAAAAGGCTGGATTGATGGATTGGAAGAGGAGCTTAGCAAGGCTTCAGCTGATGATTATTATCCTTCAAATGAGACAGAAGATCGTTGGCATTATTTCAAATCAGCTGATTTAGACATCCGGGAACTAAAATCATTGCAAGCAACATCGGCCGGGCCATTGCTTTCTACTACATGGGATCAGGGACAATACTTCAACGAGATGGCTCCAGCTGATGCGAGCAGCAGTGCCGGAAATGGTCATGTGTGGATTGGTTGTGTGGCAACAGCCATGGCTCAAGTGATGAAATACTGGGAATACCCGGTGAACGGGACTGGTTCAAAGAGCTATAATCATCCAGACTATGGCATTCAAAGTGCCGATTTTGAAAACACAACATACAACTGGGCTTCAATGCCCGATGACTTAACTTCACAAAACACAGCTGTGCAAAAACTGAATTATCACGCTGCAGTGGCTGTTGAAATGAATTTTGGCCCCAGCGGTTCGGGGGCATCGTTAAATTCGGCTGTTGATGCGTTTATCGATTATTTCAAATATAATTCGACAATTCTTTGGGTTGATAAAAATGAATGGGATACTGAAACAGAATGGAAAGAAATGCTCCGGCGGGAGATCAATAACGGACGTCCTGTTATATACTCTGGGTACAATTCTTCGCTTTCAAGCGGCCATGCGTTTATTTGTGATGGTTATTCTTCTGATGATTATTTCCATTTTAACTGGGGTTGGGGCGGTTATGCAAATGGAAATTTTCTTTTAAGCTCTTTAACTCCGGGGATTAGTAATTACACAGCCAGTCAATCGGCAATTTTTGGAATTGAACCCATAAAAACAGCTTCAATAAACTTTCCTTATGTGAATGGGTTTGAATCGGGAAGTGGGGAGTTTGACTTGTTTGGCAATTCATCGGTGTCGGTTGCCGGAAGCCATAACGGAACCTTTGGTGTACAACTTTCGCAGGAGGGTTTCTCAGCAAAATCGATGAACGTGGCAAACCTGACGTTTGTAGTGCCTGCTAATGCTGTTTTAGATTTCTGGGTGAAACGATTTACTGAAAGAGCATCAGCTAATAATTTGCAAAAAGTAGCTTTATACCCGATGTACGGGACAGAGCCTCATTTTGAAATTTTTAACGGAGATAATTATAACGATGATGACTGGGTACATTGCAACGTTGATTTATTTGATTACGAAGGCCAGACTGTTCGGTTAATGTTTGTGCAACAAAATATTGATGCTGGTGCTCAACAGTGGATGTATATCGATGATGTTGCTATAACCGGGGGTAATGGAAATCTTCCGCCATATGAGCCCGGATCGCCCGAACCTTCCAATAACGATGATCAGGTTGATTTGTCGCCGGTGCTAAAATGGACTGGTGGGGATCCTAATGGAGATGATGTCACGTATTGGGTGTATTTTGGTACTGATAGTGATCCTTCTTTTTATAAATCAACATTCGATTCTCGTATGAAAATACCGGCGCTTGATCCTAAAACAAAATACTATTGGAAAATTAAAGCAAACGATGAAAAATCGGTTGTTGTTAGTGATGTTTGGTCATTTACAACTCGAGGTATCCCCCCCGAAGTTGAAACTTGTGGACTTGTTTCAGCGACCCCCGGGTCTGCTGTGATTTGTGCTCAAATTGTAAATGACAATGATTCAGAGGTTATCAGAAACGGTGTTTGGTGGAATGAAATGCCCGATCCGCATATGTCAGATAACGAAGTGGAAAGTGATAGTATTGCTGATATTTATCAAGTTGAAATTGATGGTCTTGAACCTTACGAAACTTATTATGTAAAGCCTTTTGCCCAGAGTGAAGAGGGATATGGTATTGGCGACGAATTTAAATTTCAAACTGCGGCTGATGTTCCGGATATATCTTTTGTGAAAATTGATGATATAAAAAGAAACAGTGCAGTAATTATCGGGCTTGTTTCTGATATCAACGATTCGATTATTACCCGGCGAGGCGTTTTGTGGTCGGTACACGATGGATTTAATGTTGACAGTGCTGCGATAAAAAGCGAAACCGGAAGCTGGAATTCTACGGGGGAATTTGAATTGCTGGTGGATAGTATACCTGGGCCCGACACTATATATTTTAGAGTGTTTGCCGAAAATTCAGCAGGCATAACTTATACCAGTCAAGATAACTTTGCAACCCGGAATATATATCCTGAAATTGATCTGGATGCCAACAACAGTTCAGAAAGAAATGGACTTAACTATGAATTTTCACTTGTTGAGCAACATGAAGGTGGTAAAATTGCTGACACCGATGTTGTGATTAGCGATGCTGATGGCGATATTATTCAGCAAATAATTGCTACTATTGAAAAACAGGTGAACGACGATAAAGAGTATTTAGTGTACACCGGAGATAGTACCCGAGTGTCGGTTCTTGGAAATTTTTCTGACTCGTTGATTGTTGAGTATGATGGAGGCACATCAAATTTGTTTTGGGATAGTATTATTCATTACATCGAATATCGTAATATTAGTGATGCCCCTGTTGCCGACTCTCTTCGTGAAATTAAAATTGTGGTTAATGATGGCTTTAGCCACAGTCTGGGTGCAGTAGCTTTCGTTTCAATGGTTCCTGAAAATGATGCCCCCGTATCAGTACAATCACCTTCTTTATCTGCACTTCCTCAGTATAATTGTTACTTATCGGGGACTGAACAGGGGATTTGGATTGATTCGCTAGATGGTTTTTATGAAGCTGAATTTGAATATGCCTATGAATGGGAAGCCAATCTGGGTGATACTATCGTTTTAGTTGAAACCACCGACGATTCTTTGTTTATTGATGAAACCTTTTGTGGTACTCAATTACGTATTGTTGAGACGGTTATTGATGAAAAATCAGGAGGTGATAATGAAGCATCAACCCGTGCATATAGCCAATGGTACGATGTCCGGAAGATTGAGCAGAAGGTGGTTGATTTTAACCTGACTGATAATCAGGAAGTAATTCCAAAAGTTGAATACCGCTTGGCACCATATCGTTTTACAGGTTCTGCTACTTCAGGCTTGCCTTTAAAATATGGTACTTTTAAAGATGAATTTTTCGAGATAAATAACGACTCGCTTTTCGTTAAGAATATTGGTGTGGAACCAGTTTATGCGTATCAACCAGGAAATAGTTGTTATTTGGAGGCTGACAGGGTATATAAAAATATTAATGTTGTAAAGGGAAACCAGCAAATTATAAATGCTCCCGATTCGATTGAAAAGTTTTATAATGATTCAATATTTGATTTAACAGCAGCAGCAAGTAGCAATTTAGAAGTAAACTACAATGTAACGGAAAATGATGTTTTGATATATGAAAATAAGCACTTTAATGTCGTCGGGACAGGTGTTGCACATATTATAATCAGTCAGGAAGGTAATGATAAATGGAATTCAGTAAACGACACCATGGTTTGTGTTGTTGAAAAAGGCTTGCAGGAGATTCGTTTCGATTCGCTTGAAACCGTTGCTTATGATGATGGGATGTTACTTCTTGGGGCTGAATCTTCATCAGGGCTTGAAGTGAGTTTCGATGTGTTTGATAATAAAATTGCAGATATACAGGGTGATACTTTACTGATTAAAACTGCTGGGACATTGTTGGTATTTGCCCGTCAAGGCGGGAGCGAATTGTGGATGCCTGCTGAGCTGGTTTCGCGTGAATTGACCATTCAAAAGGCAGAACAACAAATAACTACCACGCTATCAGACTCCATAACTACCCGGCAAAACATCTCATATGAAGATTTTCAGGCATCTTCAGGTTTAACAGCGTTTGTAGTTGAGTCGTCAAACGATGATGTTATTAGCGTATTTGAAGATTCAATTGTAATAAACAGCAGAGGTGAGGTTGCGCTTTACGTTGCCCAGAATGGTGATGATAATTATTTGCCGGCAACTGAAGAGTTTGTTTTTGATGTGGTTTACCCGTTAAATGTTGAAAAATTTGAAAAGGTAACGTTCGATTTATTTCCCAACCCGGCCAACGATAAATTACACCTTGTTATTGATGGTGATGTTGAGCTCCCGCTTGATTTTTCATTGCTTAATGTACTTGGTCAGGTTCAAATGACAAAGAAAATTACCAAACAATTTCAGGTGATTGATGTCGAAGATATTGAAAACGGCACATACATCATTTTACTGCGAAACGATGACCACTACCTAACTCAAAAAATAATAGTAAAATAAACAACTGAGTGTTAAGTGGGTTTTTGTTTGATATTTAAGATAATGTATATAATTTAGCCGGAAAATACAGTCAAAAATGATAGACGATTTATACGCCGGAAGCATTTCATTATTGAAAAAACTTATTGCAACCCCTTCTTTATCCGGGAAAGAAGAAAATGTGGCTGAGATAATACGCGATTACTTATCTTCGCATGGTGTGGAACTTTCTACATTAAAAAATAACACCTGGTGTAAAAATAAACATTGGGATGATGCAAAACCGGTTATTCTTCTCAATTCACATATCGATACAGTAAAACCTGTTGATGGCTGGAGCTACGATCCGTTTATGCCAACTGAAGAAGAAGGTAAGATAATTGGCCTGGGGAGTAACGATGCCGGAGCTCCATTGGTGTCGTTGATGGCAACATTCTTATATTTCTTTAATAAGAAAGATTTGCCTTTTAATCTAATATATTCTGCCACGGCCGAAGAGGAGATTTCGGGTAAAAATGGCATGGCCTTATTGGCAAATGAGCTCGAAAGGGTTGATTTTGCTATTGTGGGTGAACCTACCCAAATGAAATTGGCTGTAGCCGAAAAAGGTCTTTTGGTAATTGATTGTACGGTGCATGGTAAAGCCGGACATGCAGCGCGTAATGAGGGTATTAACAGTATTTATCTGGCCGTTGATGAAATTAATAAAATTAAAAATTATCAGTTCGATAAAGTGTCTGAAGTGCTGGGTGAGGTGAAAATGACAGTAACACAGATTGATGCGGGTTTTCAGCATAACGTGGTCCCAGATACCTGCCGGTTTGTGGTTGATGTAAGAACCAACGAATGTTATTCTAACGATGAAGTTATTGATATCATTAAAAACCTGTTGAAATGTGATGTGAAACCTAGGTCTCGGCGTTTGAGTTCTTCCGGGATCAATCTTGATCATCCTTTTGTTGAAAAAGTTAAGTCGATGGGGATTGAATGTTATGGATCTCCTACGTTGAGCGACCAATCGCTGATGAAGTACCCTTCTGTGAAGTTGGGCCCTGGCGATTCGGCCCGTTCGCATACTGCAAATGAATACATATATCCTGATGAAATTAAAAACGGGATAAAGTTTTATGTCAGCTTGCTAACTGATTTAATTTTTAAATAACTGGTACTGAAACAACTTGCTTTGATCTTCGTTGTTTAATGGCGGAGCAGGTAAGGAAAAACAAAAAATGGATCCTTGTGGTGAGTTTTGCGTACACCAAACCTTACCCCCTAGCAAGATTACATAGTTTTTCACATTTGATAGTCCAAGGCCTGAGCCCCCTTTTATTTTTTTAAGCGTTTCAGAACCTTGCATGAAGGGATCGAAGATGATTTCGTATTCATCATCCTTTAAGCCGCATCCGGTATCCTTTACCTGGAAAATATAATCATTCTCTTTCCGGGTACACTGCAATTCAATCTTACCCTTTTTAGTGAATTTTATGGCATTGTCAATAAGATTGTTGAGTATAAGGTTTAGTTTTTCTTTGTCGGTTGATATGTTGCTATGCATTTCTGTTTTTAAAATAAATGAGATTTTTTTGTTGTTTTCTTCAAGTAAATTATCGGCTCTTTTTTTCTGTTTTTTTAATAGCTTGACAAGATCAGTCTCTTGAAAATTTATTTTTGTTTTACCGGTTTCAATAATCGCCAGATGGAAAATCTGATCAATAAGTTCGAGCAGATGACGGCTATTATTATCAATTTGTTTCGAAAAGAGCTTCTTCGACTGGTCATCATAATCATTATCTGTCAATAGCTCTGAAAAACCAATTATGCTGTTCAGTGGTGTTCGTATTTCATGGCTCATGTTGGCCAGAAAAAGACTTTTTAATCGGTTTGCTTCCTCTGCTTTCTGTAAGGCAAATTTGAGATTCTTTGTTCTTTGCTTAATATCTTTTTTTAGTTCTTTATTATCTTTTTCTTTTTGTAGAAATTCTTGTTGCTTTTTTTCCAGTTCTTTCTTCATACAGGCTTTTTTCGAAAAGTATAACGCCATAACAACAGTTGTAAGTGCAACTGCAAGAAATAACAACAGTAATTGAGCTTTATCATTATGGCTATATAAATGTATTGCCGTGTTAAGGTTTTGCATTGTAGTGTTTCCTGATTAGAATTTTCATCGGTTAAGATAGTTTTATGTTTTGTTAAATCCAAGCAATAAATAAAGAAATTATTGTTTCATAGTTTTTGTTTCTTTTACTGGTTTCTCTTATTGTTTGTTGGATTTCTTTATTTTTGTATTTCAATTTTCAATAAAAGTTATGACCAATCAAAAACAAAATGCCGAAAAAATATGGGAAAAAGGAATTCCTGTAGATGAACTTATAGAGCAATTTACAATTGGTAAAGACAGGGATTTAGACTTGTATTTAGCTCCTTTTGATGTTTTAGGATCAATTGCACATGTGAAGATGCTTCATTCAATTGACCTTATTGCTGATGACGAATTACCGGAGTTGGTTGATGAGCTTACAAAAATATATGAAAAAGCCGTAACAGGAGATTTCTTTATTGAAGAAGGAATTGAAGATGTACATTCGCAGGTTGAGCTTATGTTGACCCGTGCGTTGGGCGATATGGGTAAGAAGATACACAGCGGCCGCTCACGTAACGACCAGGTATTGCTCGATATTAAGCTTTATGCGCGGAATGAGATACAGCAACTTGTTGAGCTTACAAATAATTTGTTTAAGCTTTTGATAAAACGGAGTGACGAAAGCAAGGATATACTGATCCCCGGATATACACATTTGCAGGTAGCCATGCCGTCATCCTTCGGTTTGTGGTTTGGTGCTTATGCCGAAAGTTTAACAGATGACCTTCAGTTATTAAACGCTGCATGGAAAATAACCAATCAAAATCCGTTGGGGTCAGCCGCCGGTTATGGATCGAGTTTCCCGCTTAACAGACAGATGACAACCGATTTGCTGGGGTTCGGTCAAATGAATTACAATGTAGTGTATGCGCAAATGGGGCGCGGAAAAGTTGAGAAAACAATAGCGTTTGCTTTGTCATCTATCGCTTCTACACTTTCGAAAATGGCATATGATGTTTGTCTTTACACAAGCCAAAATTTTGGTTTTGTGTCGTTGCCCGATAATATGACTACCGGATCAAGCATTATGCCCCACAAAAAGAATCCTGATGTTTTTGAGCTCTTGCGGGCACATTGCAACAAAATACAAGCCTTGCCAAACGATATTGTATTAATGACCAATAATTTACCCAGTGGTTATTTCAGGGACTTACAAATCATTAAAGAAGTGTTTATTCCATCATTCGGCGAACTTAAAAGTTGTTTACGTATTGCAGCACACGCCATTGAGCATATGGAACTCAATACTAAAGTTATTGATGATAAGAAATATGATTTAGTGTTTAGCGTAGAAGAGGTTAATAGGCTGGTGACCGGTGGTATGCCATTCAGAGATGCATATAAACATGTTGCACACAAAATATTTGAGGGTGATTATGTGCCCACAAAGAAAGTGAAACATGTTCATGAGGGCAGTATTGGCAATTTGTGTAATGATAAAATAACTGCAAAGATGGAAACGATCATTTCAGCCTTCGATTTTGAGAAAGTTGACAGATCATTTCAAGAGTTGTTGACAAAAAGTTAATCAGTAAATAAATTCGAATATTCGTAATGTAAAATTAACAAAAGGTCACTTTTATTAGGTGGCCTTTTGTTTTATGCAATGTTATAAAGCACAAATAATCAGAAAGATATACACTTAAGGCATAGAAGAGCAAGGGTAGTAGATCTATGCATAAAGGTATATTGTGTGTTAATTGAGTGTATGAGTTGATGTGTTTTAGTTTGGTCTATTTAAGTGTCAATATATTAGGGTTTAAGAGCTTGTTGAGGTGGTGTTGTGTTTATTTAACATTTTAATGACTAAAAGATATTGAACAGCAAAAAAAAATGTGAATTTGTTCAAGTTGGATTATATATATAGTTTTGATGTCACAATTTTGGGAAAAGGCTTTTTGCTTTCATTTTATTTATGAATCTTATTAAATAGGTGGACAAAAGCTAAGTATTGATGCGAAAACATTTTGCTATGAGTATTCAAAAAGGATTACCGAAAGTTCAAGGGCTTTACAGCCCGGAGAATGAACATGATAACTGTGGAATTGGATTTGTGGCTGACATAAAAGGGCGCAAAAGTCATGATATAGTGAAGAGAGGTCTTGAAGTTTTAGAACGGATGGACCACAGGGGGGCAACCGGAGCTGATTCAAAAACAGGTGATGGTGCCGGGATTCAGGTTCAGATACCTCACAAATTTATCAGGGAAATTGGTGTTGATGTACCAGAAGTAGGTCAGTACGGAACTGGTTTGCTGTTTCTTCCTAAGCAAAAGAAAGAGTCTGATTTATGTATATCAACTTTGACTAAATATTGTGACGAAGAGCAGCTTGAGTTGTTTCATGTACGTGAAGTGCCGGTTGATTCTAAAGCTCCCGGTGAAATAGCGTTGCGTGCCGAGCCTAAAATAGTGCAGGTGTTTATTAAATCAAGAGTTCAGCGTGAGCAGGAAACTCTGGACCGGAAACTGTATGTTGTACGTAAACTCAGTGAACATGCAATCTACAATTCAAAGCTTAAAAATAAAGATGACTTTTATTTTCCAAGTCTTTCAACAAAGGTGATGGTATTCAAAGGGATGCTTACTCCCGGGCAACTTCCTGACTATTTCCACGATTTGGCTGATCCTAATTTCGAAAGTGCCATTGCTATGGTGCATTCACGTTTTAGTACCAATACATTTCCTACATGGAGTCTGGCACAACCATTCCGTATTGTTGCCCATAATGGTGAAATTAATACTGTAAGAGGTAACCGGTTATGGATGGAGGCGCGTGAGTCGTTGTTGAAATCGGAAGTTTTTGGCGACGACCTGAAAAAAGTTTTGCCTATTATTGAGCCCGGGAAAAGTGATTCAGCTTCATTCGACAATGTGCTTGAGTTTTTATTCATGGCCGGAAGGCCTATGCCTCATGCATTGTGTATGATGATTCCCGAGTCGTTTAACGATAAAAATCCTATTCCTGAAAGCCTGAAAGCTTTTTACGAATACCACTCTACAATCATGGAGCCATGGGATGGGCCTGCATCTATTGTCTTTTCTGATGGCCGGTACATTGGTGGTACGCTTGACCGTAACGGTCTGCGTCCGTCACGCTATGTGGTAACACACGACGATATGATTGTGATGGGATCTGAGGTTGGTGTACAGGAATTTTTGCCTGAGCAAATACGGGAAAAAGGCCGTCTTAAACCTGGAAAGATACTATTAGTTGATACAAAATTGGGTATAATCATTCCCGATCAGGAGGTAAAGAAAGAACTGACACAGCGCAACCCTTACCAGAACTGGATAAATGAAAACCGGATCAGTCTTGAAGATATTGAAGTGCAACAGCGTGTGCCTTCAACAATGGGAGATGATTATGAAGCTTATCTGAACGAATTTGGTTATTCAAAAGAGGATATCAGGGTGATTATTAAAGGGATGTCAATTAATGGCGTTGAGCCTACTTCTTCTATGGGTAACGATACTCCGCTTGCTGCCTTTTCTGACAAGCCACAGCGATTTTTTAATTACTTTAAACAGTTATTCGCTCAGGTAACCAACCCTGCTATCGACCCCATTCGTGAAGAATTGGTAATGTCGCTTACCAATTACATCGGTTCATTAAATAAAAACATACTGGAAGATAATCCCGAGCATGTGAAAATGATACGGGTTCGTCATCCGATTATTACCAACACCGATTTGGGGAAAATCAAAGATATTAAAGACGATTATTTCTCACACGCTACCATTCCGATGGCTTTCCCGGCCAAAGAAGGCGAAAAAGGCTTCAAAAAAGCACTCGATAATATTTTATTACAGGTCGACAAGGCCGTGGAAGAGGAAAAGAATTTTATTATTTTGTCTGATCGTTGCATCAATAAAGACATGGCAGCATTGCCGTCCTTGCTTGTAACAGCAGCTGTACACCATCATTTGATCCAGACGAAAAAAAGGATGCAAATTGGTATTATTGTCGAAACGGCTGAAGCCCGCGAGGTGATGCACTTCGCATTGTTGTTGGGCTATGGTGCAAGTATTGTAAATCCGTATCTTGCTTATGCTGCAATTGATGACTTGGTGAAATCGGGGCACATTAATTTAACCTACAGCCAGGCGCGTAAAAATTATATCAAAGCGGCTGAAAAAGGATTGCTGAAGACATTCTCAAAAATGGGAATCTCAACCTTGCGCAGTTATCATGGTGCACAGATTTTCGAGGCATTGGGTGTGAGCAACGATCTGATTGATAAGCATTTCCGCGGCACGCCTTCGCGTATTAGTGGAGTAGGATTACCTGAATTAGCAAAAGAAGCTTTGATGTTTCATGAGAAGGCTTTTGGACAGGTCAATAAAAAATACCTACTTAAAAATGAAGGTATTTACCACTATCGCCGCGACGGTGAACGTCATGCCTGGAATCCTGAAACGATTGGATTGCTCCAGTGGAGTACACGTACTAATGACTACAGTAAATTTAAAGAATTCTCTCAACGGATCAACCAGGAAAACAAAACCCATTTTATTCGTGGTTTCCTTAAGCTGAAAGAAGGAAGAAAACCAATTGATATATCGGAAGTTGAACCGATTGAAGCCATCACCAAGCGATTTGTTACCGGGGCAATGTCGTATGGTTCTATTAGTAAAGAAGCACACGAATCCCTTGCAATTGCAATGAATACGATTGGTGGGCGTAGCAATACCGGTGAAGGAGGAGAAGATCCTGCTCGTTTTGGAACCATCAAAAACAGTAAGATTAAGCAAATTGCTTCTGGCCGTTTTGGGGTTACCAATAACTACCTTACTAATGCTGAAGAAATACAGATTAAAGTGGCACAGGGTGCAAAACCCGGCGAAGGAGGCCAGTTGCCCGGATTTAAAGTGAATAAAATTATTGCTAAGACACGAAATTCAACACCGGGCATTACCTTGATTTCTCCTCCGCCACACCACGATATTTATTCTATCGAGGATTTGGCACAGTTGATATACGACTTGAAATGTACCAATCCGAAAGCTAATGTTTCAGTTAAGCTGGTGTCAGTAGATGGAGTTGGAACTGTTGCTGCAGGTGTGGCTAAGGCTTTTTCTGATATCATTATTATTGCAGGTTACGACGGTGGTACCGGTGCTTCACCTGCAAGCTCAATAAAACATGCAGGTTTGCCGCCTGAACTGGGAATATCTCAAACTCAGCAAACACTTGTGATGAATGACCTTCGTCGCCGTGTAAAGTTGCAGGTTGACGGTCAGCTGAAAACCGGCCTAGATGTAGTGAAAATGGCTTGTCTGGGTGGAGAAGAATTTGGTTTCAGTACCAGTGCACTTATTGTTTTGGGATGTGTGATGATGCGCAAATGCCACATGAACACCTGCCCGATGGGTATTGCTACGCAGGATGAAAAGCTCAGGGCGCGTTTTATTGGTAAAGCCGATTTCGTTGTCAACTTCTTCCGTTTTATTGCTGAAGAGGTTCGTGAGTATCTTGCACAAATGGGCTACCGAAGCCTCGATGAAATTGTTGGCCGCCCTGATTTGCTCGAAGTTGATCCAGAGGTCGAAAACTGGAAATCATCGAAAATTGATTTTGATAAAATTCTATATAAACCAAAAGAGGCTGAAATTTTCGCGATACGTAATACACAGCCAAATAAACTGAACCTCGATGACCACATGGATCGTACATTGATCCGTGAAGCTAATGCAGCTATTAAAAGTCAGCAACGGGTATGGATTGAAAAAGACATTAACAACATTACCCGCTCAGTAGGTTCAATGCTATCGGGCGAAATATCGAAGCGTTACGGTGAAGCAGGTCTTCCCGATGATACCATAAATTGTATTTTTCATGGCTCGGCCGGGCAAAGTTTCGGAGCTTTCCTTGCCAAAGGTGTATCGCTAAGGTTGCAGGGCGACTCCAACGACTACCTTGGCAAAGGTCTGTCAGGTGGACTTATAACTGTTGTGCCGCGTTCAAAATCAACCTTCGACCCGGCTCAGAATATTATAGTTGGCAACACCACGCTTTATGGTGCAACCAGCGGAAAAGTATTTATACGTGGTATGGTTGGCGAGCGTTTTGCCGTGCGTAATTCAGGTGCTTATGCCGTAGTTGAAGGCACGGGCGATCACTGTTGTGAGTATATGACAGGTGGACGTGTGACAGTACTTGGTAATACAGGCCGCAACTTTGCTGCCGGTATGAGTGGTGGTATTGCTTATGTGCTCGATATGGATGGTGATTTTGATTATTACTGCAATAAAGGATTAGTTGAACTCTCTACCGTTGAGGATAAGGCTGATATTCGTGAGTTGCAGGACATGATTAGTGAGCATCTGATTCAAACAAGAAGTAAACTAGCGGCAAAAATTCTGACCAACTGGGATGAATATCTGCCAAAGTTTGTGAAAGTTATTCCGTTTGAATACAAGAAAATTCTCGAAGAAGAGAAATTGCGTAAAATTGAAATCGAATTACAAAAATCAGTTGATGATCGAAGACATGAGTAGTTGTCTATACAAAGTAACAATCTGAAATTTGTAATATTTTTAAAGTTGTAATCTGAAATAATATAAGATATGGGAAAACCTACAGGTTTTATGGAGGTCGGCCGCAAAGAAAGTGGCTACCGCCCGCAACAGGAACGAATAGGTGATTTTGGCGAAGTAGAACAAACGTTGAACGAAGAGGATCGCAAAGCACAGGCATCACGGTGCATGGATTGCGGAATTCCGTTTTGTCATTGGGCCTGTACTGTGTGCAGTAAAATACCCGAGTGGCAGGATGCCCTTTATCGTGGCGATTATAAAGAGGCTTACGAAGTATTGTCTTCAACAAATGCCTTCCCCGAGTTTACAGGCCGTGTTTGCCCGGCATTGTGCGAAAAATCATGTGTGCTGAATATTCATAATGAGCCGGTAACCATTCGGGAGAATGAGTCGGCAATTGTTGAAAAAGCTTTCGAGCTGGGCATTGTTGAGCCCCGGATTCCTGAACTTCGTACCGGTAAAAAAGTCGCTGTTATTGGCTCTGGTCCGGCCGGAATGTCAACTGCCGATATGCTTAATCAATACGGGCATGCTGTTACCGTTTATGAAGCTGATAATGCAATTGGCGGTTTGTTGCGATACGGGATACCCGATTTTAAGCTGAACAAAGGCTTGATTGACCGACGCCAGAATTTGTTTGAAGCTGAAGGAATTGAGTTTGTTGTAAACACTAAAGTTGGTGTTGATATTTCGAAAACTGAATTACTTAAGAAGTATGATGCCGTTTGTATTGCTGTTGGTGCCATGCAACCCCGCGATCTTCCGGTTGAAGGTCGCGACAGCAAAGGTGTACACTTTGCAATGGATTTTTTGAAGCAGCAAAATAAAGTAGTGCGTGGTGAAAAAATCAAAGAAGCTGATCATATTTATGCCAAAAATAAAAATGTATTGGTGATTGGTGGTGGTGATACCGGTTCTGATTGTGTAGGTACTTCTATTCGTCAGAAAGCCAAAAGTGTAACGCAAATCGAAATTATGCCAAAACCACCGAAAGAACGCACAGACAATAATCCATGGCCTAATTGGCCAAATGTGTTGCGAACTTCAAGTTCTCACCTCGAAGGTTGTGAACGCAGGTGGAGCCTGGCAACCAAAAAAATTCTCTCGGAAAACGGGAACCTTACTGGTGCCGAAGTGGTAAAAGTGGAATGGACTAAAGATGAATCGGGAAAATTTGTGATGAACGAAGTGCCGGGCACAAACGAAATTATTAAAGCTGAATTGATTCTGCTTTCAATGGGCTTTGTTCACCCAGAGCATGAAGGTTTGCTTGATTCGCTAAAGGTTGAGTACGATAACCGTGGAAATGTAAAAACGAATGCATTAAATGACCAGACAACAGTAGGCAAAGTATTTGCCTGTGGCGATGCCAAATCGGGAGCTAGTCTTGTAGTACGTGCAATCGACAGTGGACGACGCACAGCTGAAAATGTAAATGCATATTTAACTACAAAATAATAGAGATAATATTACAGTATTACTGCAAAGGGTGGCTTTAAGCTGCCCTTTTTTAGTTTATTCTAGGGTGATGTTCTAAAACAACATGTTCACCTTTGTATTTTTTTTTATATTTGATGCTGAGACATAATAAATTAATAAATGATAATATTTTAATGTAATTATCTAAAAATGAGAAAGTATCTAACATTAACCTTTTTATTGGTTTTGTTCTTAACCGCAATGGCAGAACAGAACAGCATAGTCATGAATGATTCTGCTTATTATGAGCGCGATGGCGTTAATGTGCTTGTTTTTACAAACTGGTACAACGAAAATTTCAGCGATTCAAAAATGAGTGGTATTGAAATCATTCATCATGGAAAACGCACCGTAACCAATGGTGATGTACGTTTAAACAGAACCCCTGAACAGTGGGATCCGATTCCTGAATTTATAAAAAAAGAAGTCGATCGTGAGAAAGGAATTATTCAAGCCTGGCTCGAATATCCCGAATTTGGGTATATGATAAAAGCTGAGCCCGATGGCGAAGGTTTACTGATTAGCGTTCACCTTGAAGAAGCTTTGCCTGATGATATGACTGGAAAAGCGGGGTTTAATATTGAATTTCTTCCTGCGGCATATTTCGGAAAAACCTATTTAATGGACGATGAACCTTTCATCGTTCCTCATTATGCGGCCGG
>JAQIDF010000018.1 GCA_027858145.1 Prolixibacteraceae bacterium
TGATTGTTTATATAAAAAAATGGAAGTTCTTCACGGCCATGGTCAAGATTTTTCAACCAATAAATTGTACCGGTAGGTATGTTTTTGAATTCAAGAAAATTATAATTAGCTTCTTGTGTTTGAAATTGAATCCAGTTGTCATCAGAATAATAGAACAACTGGTAGTTGTCGCCAGGTACAATCATATTATTAGCATTGCGGGGTACCAATCTGACATGTGATATAGTGGTAGGTTTATCAAAATCAACAATTATTTTTGAGCTGCCAACATAAGTTTCATAATTATTATCATATGCATATTCAATATGTTTACTGGTTTTCAGATATTTTCCTTCAATTTTGAAAAGTATTGTGTCAAGATTTCTGGTAGTGTCAAGATGTGAAAAAACTGGAAGAGGTGTTGGTATTGAACATTTGTAATCTGGGCTGAATTCACCTAAAAATTCAATATGTGCGATATTTGTCGGACCATTATCCAGGGCCTTAAAAAAATAGTATCGATATGCTTTGTTGTTATTTATGTAATATTCTTGTAAGATAGGCTGTGGCGCATCGGGTAAAAAAAACAGAGTGTCGTACGGTCCTTCCAACAAATAAGAACCAATAATAAATGCACCTTTTAATTTTTGTTGTAGATCTGTCATCCTTTTTTTAGGTGGATATTTTCGAAGTAATGTCATATTTGCTTTCTTATTCACATTGCAAATAATATTTTGATATTGGATGTCTTCGTGGATATTACCATTTTTATCAAGAAGCCTATTGTTAACCACCTCTAATTCAAATATTCTTTTATTTTTATTACAACTTCTCGGTTGCTGAATGAAATTTATATCATTTGTTGCTTTTAAAACGAAAGGTTCTGAATATGATCTTAATTCCTTCCCATCATAATATGCCAGAAAAAACAAAGTATTCAATGGTACTTGTTCAAATACTACTTCGTTTTTAGAATGTATTGTCTTTCCCCAAGCCACAGGATTTAATCCATTTATGGTAAAAAAACATAAGTAGGCGAATTTATTTTCTGTGTTAATATTGAAAGGAAGTCGGAGTGTTATAGTTTGATGGTAACGGAAGGTTACGTCATTAAGAAATGGATTGTTAAATTCCGGAGGAATAGTTTCATTATCATTTTTTAGAAAATAAGGCGTATTTTTTTGTATCTCAAAACATCTTCGATATACTTTCCCAACATGCTTCAAACTAATGTCCCAATCTTCACCCAGGTTGTTTTCTGGCGGAGAATATGGCTGTAGGATGGAATTTGAATCCGGGGACACACACCAAAAATGACGACGATCATTATCTGGCCATTGTGGGGTGTATTCATAAACCACCGGGATCCCCATTGCCTTAAAGTAGTTTGATGTCCAAGTTGCTAAATTGTGACAGTCCATTTTAAATTTTGGCAAAAAAAGGTCAAATATTGCGGTATGCTCCTTTGATTCTACATAGTAATTAATCCATCTCGTTTTTTCGATGTACACTTTATACTTATCAATGGCTGCAATAATATTGCTATCATTTTTTACATCAACTCTTTGTTCTATTATTTTCTTTATGGTGGATCTGTTGTAAGGGAGACATTCATCAGTTGTCCGATAGGGCAGGATGAATTCCTTAAATCCGTCAAAGTCTATGTTCTTAAGCAAGGGGGATTTATTCCATGCATCAAAAGCATTCTTAATATTATTATCCAGAAAAGCTGGCGAAATTGCTTTAATGTCATATTCATTCTGTTTATAAATGATTGGCTTGGGCAAACTACTATGTATTTTAGCGATTAATAGTCGTAAAGAATCATAATCTTTAGACTTATAATTCACTTGTTCCTTAAGTGGCATGTTGCCGAATATGACATCATAAATTGAATCGGTCAACCTTAAGAAATCAAAATATGAAGTATCAATTAGAATGTTGACATTGCTTTTATGGTAAGGCATGTTGCTGATTAGAAAACAGGCTGCTTCATATTTTTGCTGATCATGTTTCTTATAGTTATCAAGTAATTCTACAAATCCTTTTTTATTATGCCCCGCTTGCTTTAATGCAACCGATACATCCGCAGGGTATTTACCACAAGCGGTTGCCAGTATGGAAATGACAGCGAAAAGAAACTTAAATCTAACAGTTGCTTTCATAAGCTAAATAAAAAAATAGAAGAGACCTAAATTAAATATAATCGAAAGCCTCTTCTTTTTTTGATTATTTTTTTACCTGAATGGTGATCCATTCTCCATTTTTCATGACTTTGGCTTCACCGTTTTCTTTCACCGAGCGTGCACTTTCATAAATTGGTTGTACCACATATTTCTCCGAGGTATTGATATATCCCCATTTTCCACCATCTCTTGTTATATATTCACCCTTTTTTTGTTTTTTACCTCCTTTGCAAATAACAGCATATCCATTTTTAAATGGCAATGCTTCATCAAATTTGGGTTGAATAACAATTTCACCGTTCATGTTGGCATACCCGGTTTTATTGTTTTTGATGATTCGGAATAAACCATCTTTGACATAATCGGGACCATTGTCGTATCTATGTACCCGGAATAATAACTTTTCATTTCGGTCAATGGCATAAAAACCTGGTTGGTCTTTTATACTAACAATGGCAATTTTATCAAATTCTTTGGTAAAACAATGGCTGTATTTACCAATAGGAATAATAGTATCACCTGCTGAGTTTATATACCCGGTGGTATAAGGTTCCATTTCTATTGATGTACTAACTCGGGTTAAAACATCGTTTTGTGCCTTTGCAATGGTTATGCTTAAAAGGCATGATAGACATAAATAAAGTATATTTTTCATTTTGTAAATTTTTATTTGTTATTTAAAATGACAATGAATAGAATAAATTATTCTTTCATTTTCCAAAAATAAATCTCTGTACATTCATCATAAAAATGATTTTCTGCATTGTTACCATCCCATAAATCAAGATGTCCTGATGCATCCCCCCAACCACAATCACTCTGCCAAATTATCCCTTTCATTCCCTGAATATTGTCTGTTGTAGAAGTATGATTAAAACCATAATATTCATCTATATAATCAACCAAATCAATAACTCGAAAATAATACCATTCTTTTACTCCATCATGATTTACATCTCCAGATATTGTTTCATTACTTTCAAATGGTATCTCAAATCCTGGAAGCATATTGAAAGCATAAGAAAGCCTCAATGCACATGCATTTGCAAAAGATATCGGGTCATCTATATAATTTTGGTAAACGTTACCACCAATTAATTCATATACTTCGGCAGCACTTAAGTTTTTTACATTTGAAAAAACTGTTGCTATCTGTGAATAGGTTGGTAATAATTCTTCTTCATGATAAACTGCTTCATTCGTTGGACTTTCATCTTCTGTGGGATTCGTTGGCGAATACCCACCAGAACTACCATAATCGTCTTCATAGGGATCATAGGGATCAGGATCTTCAACCCAATAGCATTCTTGCCAAGTATCTTCAATTTCAATAATTTCTTCGCAGCCATATTCT
>JAQIDF010000122.1 GCA_027858145.1 Prolixibacteraceae bacterium
TTTTGATTTTCTGATGTTTAAATAAAAACACCAAAGATCGCTGAGATCGCAGAGAAAACAATGAAGAAGCTATGCGCTCTATGCTTCTCTGGTGTTTTGAAATCCAATAACTCCGGTGAAACTAATAATTTCGTTTCCGCTTAACAGCCTGGCAATTAATCTTTTTTGTTGAACCCTTTCAGGGCTCTATTTGTGCCAATTACCGTATCCGCCGGCTTTACCGGCGGTTATTCAAATTAAGTCCTTTCAGGACATAAATCAAAAATATATTATATCAAATTCTACCAAATTTTGAAATGATCGACTATTTGAAATATTAAATTATTAAGTCATCTCGAACTTTTTGATTGTCTGATGTTTAAATTAAAACACCAAAGATCGCTGAGATCGCAGAGAAAACAATGAAGAAGCTATGCGCTCTATGCTTCTCTGGTGCTTTGAAATCCAATATTTAGTACTATAATTTTATGATCTGTATTATATGGAATTAATTCATAACTCAGGTGAAACTAATTATTTCGGCTAAGTTTAATAGCTGGCACTTAATCTTTTTTGTTGAGCACCTGCCAGGGCTCTATTTGTGCCAATTACCGTATCCGCCGGCTTTACCGGCGGTTATTCAAATTAAGTCCTTTCAGGACATAAAAAAACCCGGACAGGAATGTCCGGGTTACTAAATAAAAAAGGGTGACCGTATGGCCACCCTTTTTTAATCAATCAATTCGGTA
The DNA here is from genome assembly GCA_027858145.1 of Prolixibacteraceae bacterium. GTDB lineage: Bacteria > Bacteroidota > Bacteroidia > Bacteroidales > Prolixibacteraceae > Roseimarinus. The sequence continues at coordinate 729 of JAQIDF010000122.1, forward strand.
TTACCTCTTAATAATCCTTGCCGTTTTGGCTATACCTTGCTCTGTTTGAAGAGAGATGAAGTATACACCACTACGTAACTCATTTGTTTGGATTGTATTGGCAGGGTAATCTACTTGCTTAACAAGTTGACCTGCTATGTTTGTAATAACTGCTTTAGTTATTTCTACATCACGAGATACATCGAACTTAACGTAAGTATCGAATGGATTAGGATAGATGTCGATATTAATATCAAGCATCTTAATTCCTGTTACAATTTCGATATCAGCAATACTGCGAGGTGCAAGTTTATACTCGTCATAAGTATAGTTGCATACACCTGTGATGTCATAACGCTGACCTGCATCTGGTACAAAAGTAAACAGTTGCTCATCAATTGTTACATCAACATCATTTTCAGTGTCGGCAGTATACCATTCTCCGTATGATTCATCATTTGGAAGACCAGTAGTCTTCAATGAATCAACTTTAACAAGTACACCTTCGTAGTCTTCACCAACTTCAGCTGCAGTAATCTCAATTACTTCTGTCTCTACAACTTTCGCTGTAAATTCGTAAGCAATCACATCACTCAACTGAGTTAAGGTATAGAACTCTTCTGCAGTAGCTGTAATCTTAACGCTTGTTCCAACACCTACATTAGCTGCAAGTTCAGAATCGTAAACATATATACCGCCACGTGCTTCATTAGCATCTTGCATAAAGAATCCGCTTCCGTCTTCATCAATACCTGTTACAGTACCTGAAGTTACAACGATTTGATCAGCATAAGGAGATACATCTCCCTCACCCTGGATATCAGCAATTGTTACTTCAGGATAGCTTACAATAACAAATGTGTTTATTGACTTCTCACTAATGTTACCACTAGCATCAACAGCCACTGCATTGTATGTTCCCGGAACTAATCCGTTAACATTTACGTTTGCAGGCACATCTGCAGCAGCAGAAACTTTAACAGCTTTATCTGCATCTATAGCTCCGTCCATAACATCTACATCATCAATAGCTACACCTTCTTCAATCAGATATAGTGTACCATTTTCAGTCGTAGTCATTGTAGCCTGAACATCTGTACCTTCTGCAGCTTCACCTGCTTCAAGAGTTACCTCAGGTTTAGTGAAGTCTCCTGTAGTAAATGGCCACCAGAAAGCATCAGTATTAACATCCCACTCGTTACCATATTCATCGGTAATAGCACCTTCTTGAATATAAACACTGTATTGAGTATTCTCTGAAAGATCTTCAACATCGATAGTAAGTGTATTACCTTCAATCATTGAATCTACCACTACGTATGTAAATTGTTCATCTGCATTAGCAACACTTACAAAACGATCTGTACGTCCTGCTGGTCCAATATTTATTTCGTCGCAGAAAGTAATAGAAATCTGAGTTGTTGTTTCTACTCCGGTTGCATTAACTGCAGGACTTTGTCCTTCAACACATGTTCCAAAGCTTGAATCAACAACATCAAATGCCCATACAGTATCTGAAGAAATACCATTGTAATTCTGTGCAAATGCTACTGCTTCAGCATCAAAGAATGATGCTGTGTCAGCCAATACATAGAATGAACCAAAGTACAGGTCAACTAATGCCTGATAACTTGAATTATCTTCTGATGTAAACTCATAAGATGCAATAGTATCAACAGGCAAATCTGTGTCAGCATCGAATATATATATATTCTTTCCAGCTTCAGCTTCTGCAGCAGTTACATTGTCGTTAAACATCATTGTCAGGTCAACACCTGTGTAATCTGAATTATCATACTCGCCATTTGGATAATATGTAGCTTCAGGATTATCAATGTCAGCTACATCAAACTCTAATGTAGTTGCAATATCAACAACGTTTCTTCCACATACGGCAGTATCGAAGAATGAACTATCAGTAAACGCGATAACATTAACCTGATCACTCAACAATTCATCTGATACTACAGCTGAGAAGATTGTGTCATCTTCAGTTGAAAA
>JAQIDF010000203.1 GCA_027858145.1 Prolixibacteraceae bacterium
TTCTTTTTAATCAATGCTATGTTATACCCAAATTATGCTTACGACCTTCCATTACCCGGTACTTATGTACCGAACTATTTTACTTTTTCTTCTGTAAAAAGGCGGCAGTACCTGACGAATAAATTAAAGGTAGAGTTCCCACTATACATTGCAGACGAGCTTGTTAACAGTTTCTCTGTTTCCTATTTATTTAACTTTGAAAACTCCAGAATCAATGACATTGCCATCAGAAAATACGAACATATATTGAGTTTAGGGGTCATTTTTAAAATAGGCAAAATTGATGTAGCACATTGATCTTATTTTGTACAGATTAGGAGGAGCGGATCGATATTATCTTTTAAAAATCACATAATCAAATTAATATATAAGCCCCGAATTCACGAATTTTATTTTTGTGCACACAACAAATGTCTATTGTCTCATGTCTAAAATCTAATGATCTATTGTTTGTAATTTCGTTATTTATAATCTGTCAAAGTAGAACTAATAACGTTTCAAAAACAATCTTTCTGTAGTTGTGTTATCTTTGCACCGAGAATTCAAAAAATTATTTCTGGCATTTTGATCAATTCGTATAACTTCATGGTTGGGTTGTTTTTAATATTTCGTCAGAATAGAGATAGAGGTTTTTATGAAGAAAGATATACGCGAAGAGCTGGAGAAACGGGTATTGGTGCTTGATGGTGCCATGGGGTCAATGATACAAACCTATAATCTTGAGGAAAATGATTACAGGGGGGAGCAATTTAAAGATGTTTCCAATGACCTGAAAGGAAACAACGATTTACTGTCGATAACCCGCCCCGATGTTATCCGTGAAATTCATTCAGAATTCCTCGAGGCAGGTGCCGATATTATTGAAACCAATACATTTAATGCTACCAGTATATCGCAGGCCGATTATGGATTGCAGGATAAAGCTTACGACATAAACCTGGCGTCAGCCAAACTGGCGTCTGAAGTTGTTGAAAAATATTCAACCCCGGAGCAGCAACGTTTTGTAGCCGGTTCAATTGGCCCCACCAATAAAACCTGTTCTATGAGCCCCGATGTGAACGATCCGGGTTACCGTGCGGTCTCATTTAATGAACTCAAAGAGGCTTATAAGACACAGATTGAAGGCCTTGTTGATGGTGGTGTTGACCTTTTAATGGTTGAAACCATTTTTGATACGCTCAATGGTAAGGCGGCTCTTATGGCCATAGATGAGGTTTGCGAAACTCGTGGGATTAAAATGCCTGTAATGATTTCGGGTACTATAGTAGATGCCAGTGGGCGTACCTTGTCGGGGCAAACGGTTGAGGCATTTCTGAATTCTCTTTCACATGTTCATCCCCTTTCAATAGGTTTGAATTGCTCGCTCGGGGCTAAAGATATGCTGCCGCATATTGATTCGCTGGCTGCCAAATCGTCTTTTTATGTGAGTGCACATCCTAATGCCGGAATGCCGAACCAATTTGGCGAATATGACGAAACGCCGGAGATTATGAGACCGCAAATTAAGGAGTTTCTCGATCATCAGTCGGTAAACATCATTGGTGGGTGCTGTGGTACAACGCCCGACCATATTCGCGAATTTGCCAAAGAAGCAAGAAAAGCAACACCGCATAAAGTCAATAAACCTGAACATGAAACTAATTTGAGTGGCTTAGAGCCGCTGTCAATTTCAAAAGCCTCAAACTTTGTGAATATTGGTGAACGTTGTAATGTGGCTGGTTCGCGAAAATTTGCAAGACTTATACGGGAAGAAAAATACGAAGAAGCACTTGCGATTGCCCGTAACCAGGTTGAAGGCGGTGCTCAGGTGGTAGATGTGAACATGGATGACGCCATGCTCGATGCCAAAAAAGAAATGGTGACGTTTTTGAACCTGATAATGAGCGAACCCGATATTTCGAGGCTGCCCGTTATGATTGATTCATCTAAGTTTGATGTTATCGAAGCCGGCTTACAATGCTTGCAGGGCAAGTCAATTGTAAATTCTATAAGCATGAAGGAGGGTGAGGAGCTGTTTAGGCAACAGGCACGCACCATTCTGAGATATGGAGCTGCCGTGGTTGTTATGGCTTTTGATGAAAAAGGCCAGGCCGACAATTTTCAGCGACGCATCGAGATATGCAAACGAGCTTATGATATTCTGACACAGGAAGTAGGATTTCCACCTGAAGATATTATTTTCGACCCCAATGTGTTGACCATTGCCACTGGTATTGAAGAGCACAACAATTATGCGGTCGATTATATTGAAGCCACCCGCTGGATTAAAGAAAACCTGCCACATGCCAAAGTGAGCGGGGGAATCAGCAACGTTTCTTTCTCCTTCAGGGGGAACAACGTGGTGCGCGAAGCCATGCATTCGGTATTTCTGTACCATG
>JAQIDF010000246.1 GCA_027858145.1 Prolixibacteraceae bacterium
ATAAAATAAAGAGCATCGCTGAATGTTTTATCCTGAATGTTGTTTTTTGGGGTTGCATACTGAAATATGACTGAAAAACTATAGTCATTGTTGAATGACAAAATTGATGAAAAATCAGACTCGAAAACGATGTTTTTCCTGTTAACGATACCATATTGTCGTGCCAGGCTATTTCCGTGTGTTGAATGATGATAGAGTCTGACGGAAGAATTTAATGTGAGTATCCCAAGTTTTGCAGAGCCTGATAATTGGACGCCATATTTTTGAATTGCACCTAAATTATTAACCTGGGTTACAAAATCCATATTGTCGTTTAAAAATGTCAGGTTATTCATCGCACTACTTATAGTTTCACTGAAAAGCCGGGAAGAAATAAAATTGACTCCAAACCGGATGGAATGTTCAAGATAAATGCTGTTTTTGAATTCGGGTTTCAATAGGGGATTTCCTTTTTGTATTGAGAACGGGTTGGAAGAGTAAGTATAAGGATTAAGTGTATATACAGATGGACGATTTACGGAACGACGATATGAAAACTGAATTTTTTGTTGTTTGTTTAACTTGAAATTGAATGCAGTATATGGCAAAATATAGCGTGTTGAATGTTGGTCTTTTACGATGACCTCAGTTTCTGCGTTTTCGGCACGCAGTCCGGCATTGAGATCAAAATCAGATATTTTGTAATTGATTGCCCCGTATATGGCATACAGTTGCTCGTTATAGTTAAATCCGCCGGAGGTTTCGTCGTGCATGTTTTTTATATTGGCTTTCAATCCTGTACTTAAATTGAATTTCTCAGCTATCGGGGTTTTAAAGTCAACTTTTAAACCGGTTGATGTTTGTTTCGGGTTCATTTTGTTGATGTAGGGCATTGAGTTATTCTCAGCATCATGCAGGTACGAAACCGTGTTGTTTGTTCGGAGAAAAGCATTGTTGAGGTCGATTGATAATTCCTGCCCCGGTTTTTTGAATTGATGTTTGTAGTGAAGAGAATTATAAAAATTCCGGTTTCTGTCGGTTTCTTCCTTCAGTGTATTCCAAATTTGATTGCCTGCGCCGGTTGCTTGTAATTCAACATTTCCATCCTGTTCATACGAGTAAGAGTTGAACGATCCATAAAAGCTAAAAACATCATTAGGAGTCAGCTGGTAATCAATACCATAATTAAATTTGTGCGAAATATTTTTCTGGCGTACATGCTCAACTGTATTAATATTTAGCGTTGAAGTTGTTTTTCTTATTTCACGGGTAGTGATTTCATCAATATTCTCATAGTTTATCTCACCATTGTAGGAGGTGTAAAGGTTAATCTTATTAAAGCTGTAATTAAGTCCTAATGAAGGAAAGGAATAAACCACCGATTTTGAGGTTGGTATTTCAGAAAACGCGTGTCCGCTGATTCCCATATCCTTTTCTTCCTTCACTTTCCGATTTTCCTTTTACACGATCTGCGGTAACAGTGGCCTCTGCTAGTATCATCGTAGAATCATGAAGGCCGATAGTTCCTGCATCAATTGATTCCGAACCATTTACTACAATATCCTTTTTAGCCATTTTGTAACCAATTGATGAAATTTGGAGTTTGTAATTTCCGTTCACAACCGGGGTGATGATAAATGTACCATCTCCGTTGCTCATGGTTCCGGTGATGAGCTGTTTTGCAGTGTCTGATTCTTTCAGTAAACGTACTGTAGCAAACGGAACCGGGGTGTTGCTATCTCGGTCAATGATGTACCCTTTTACCGATGATTTGTTTTGTGCACCTAGCCCCAAAGAAATAAATAGTGGTACAAATAGGCATATCGCCTTTTGTCTTAAATATTGTTTACGAACTAATCTGTTTAATTTTTCCATCGCTGTGATCATTTAGTTTTGATATTGCAAATGGAATGATATTTAGAATGTTATCCTAATAGTTGGGATATACGATAAGAATTTGTGATAAGCAGAAAGGTCTCTTTTATAATGAGTTATGAATGGCAAAAACTTGTGACGAATGGTTAGGGTGCCTTACTTCATCATCTGATCAAATTCGGAGATGTTTTGCCGTGAAACCGGAATGACGCTTTTGCTTCCTTCCAGTTTCAAGCGATATCCTAATGCATTGCCTTTTTTTGATATTACTTTAGATAAAAAACAACAATATGGACATGATGGAACTATATGCGAGCATTGTAAAATCAAAGCTAAGTGAACGAGCTTCATGTGCCACAACAGGCCGGTAAATAATAACAAAGGCAAACACAAAAATGAAGAACAAAAGTGCCCCGGTGATTGGTTTTTTTATCAGGAAATTTTGCGGATGGATTTTCCTTAATTGCTCTTTAATTTGTTTTGCCCTTATGTTCATTTTGTGCATATTGCTTTATAATAGGTAGTCTGTAATTAAATCTAATTGCATCTTTGTACTATTCTATAATAGCAACATTATTTGTATGGAAAAACATTTGTGTCCATTGTGTAAAGGTAACTCCGTTTTTAAGTACCATCATTGGGGTCGTGACTATTTTCAATGCGAAAATTGTTTCTCGTTGTTCATGGAAAAAGCGTTTTATCCCACACAGATCAGGGAACGTGAGCGATATATTGAACACAATAACGATGTGAACGATGTCCGATATCAAAACTTTGTAAGCCCGATTACAGGGGCTGTTCAAAATGATTTTTCGCCAGTCGATTCGGGGTTGGATTTTGGCGGCGGGACCGGACCTGTTATTACAAATTTCATCAACGATAACGGTTACAATATAATCGATTATGACCCGTATTTTAACGATAGACCTGAGTTATTGGAAAAAACTTATGATTATATTGCCTGCTGCGAAGTGATGGAGCATTTTTTCGA
>JAQIDF010000259.1 GCA_027858145.1 Prolixibacteraceae bacterium
ATCTCATCCCGGGGGTTTGGCCTAGTGGAGGCCCAAATTACCTCATGCTTGATATTTGGCAAGCTGGTGCTCCTGATATCGATGTTCTTGCCAACGATAATTACTCACCAACATTCGGACTGTCAGCGGCCAATTTTGTACACAACGGAAACCCTTTGCTTCTGCCTGAGGCGGGTGCGAGTTGGATGATTGAAACCAGTAGTGCCGCTCCTAAAGCGTTTTTTAGTTTTGGACATTTCAAAGCAATCGGTTTTTCGCCATTTGGTATCGATCATCGTATTTATCATAATAACCATCCAATAAAGAAAGCTTATGAAGTACTTGGTAATCTAAAGCCATTAATCACTAAAGCTCAGGTTGATGATAGAATAAACGGTTTTATGGAAGGTGATGATGCATCACCAGCATCTTTTCAACTTGGAGACTTCATCTTTAAACCTAGCTATGACTTGCAAAAGGATTCACTTATTAAAGGATATGGTTTGATAATTCAAATTTCTGAAAATGAATTTATTGTATCCGGAAATGCTTGTCATGTTTGGCATGAGTCTGGTGATTCCAGCAAACCAAATTCTCAACTTCTTTCAGTTGAAGAAGGAAAGTTTGTTGATGGGAATTGGGTAAAAAAGAGGACTTTAAATGGAGATGAGTTTGGAATAAAACTGCCACCAAATCCCTATAATATAGCTTCAGATGTTTATCTTGATGATATCAGCACACTTAAAATCAAACTTTTCAAATATTAAAAGAAACAAAGACTTGTAGCCTGGACCGGAAAGCACCTCGCAATCTGCCACTACTCATACAATTTACCGATATATGAAAAATATGGGACTGTGTCGTACAAAATCGCAAGAAATACGAATGTATAATATTAATAACTCTAATGCGTAGATAATAAGTTTGATAACTAAAAAACAATAGATTATGAAAAAAAAATTACTGCACGGGATTATTCTTTCTATAAGTTTAATCTTCATGATGAACTGTACCAATGTAGCACCTCCTGCAGCACATGGACCGGTTCCATCCGAAAACCAGATGCGCTGGCAGGAAATGGAGTACTATGCTTTTGTCCATTTCTCGTTAAATACCTACACCGACCAATCGTGGGGTTTTGGCGATGAAGACATTAACCTCTTTAACCCCGAAAAGCTCGATACCCGACAATGGGCGCGTATTTGCAAGGAAGCGGGCATGAAAGGCATCATCATTACTGCGAAACACCACAGTGGCTTTTGCTTGTGGCCATCGGAATACACAGAATACTCAGTAAAAAATGCACCCTGGAAAGATGGAAAAGGTGACGTAGTGCGCGAACTGGCCGATGCTTGTGAGGAGTATGGCTTGAAGCTGGGCATTTATGTATCTCCCTGGGATAGAAATCATCCTGATTATGGTAAACCTGAATACATTACTTACTTCCGGAACCAGATTAAAGAGTTGCTCACCAATTATGGACCAATTTTTGAGATTTGGTTCGATGGTGCAAATGGAGGTTCTGGTTACTACGGTGGAGCCTATGAAACCAGAAAAATTGACCGTACATCTTATTACGATTGGCAGCCTACTTATAAAATGATACGTGAACTGCAACCCAAAATTGTAATATGGAACGATGGTGGCGACAGGGCTGATTTGCGCTGGGTAGGCACCGAAGAGGGGTATGTAGGTGAAACCAACTGGAGTTTGTTGAACGATACCGGCGCAGTGACATGGGGGATGTTACATTACGGTATGGAAGACGGGAATGCATGGGTTCCGGCAGAGGTAAATACCTCTATCCGTCCCGAATGGTTTTACCATCCGGCTGAAGACGATAAAGTAAAAACTGTTCCTCAATTGATGGATACTTACTATAAATCAATAGGGCGTAATGCCACATTGCTACTCAATTTCCCAATCATGCCAAATGGTTTGATCCATCCTACCGATGAAAAAAGGACTCTTGAATTTGCAAAAGCGGTGAAAGAATCATTCGAAGTAAACCTTGCCGAAAATGCTAAGGTTAAGGCTACCAATGTTCGTGGTAATTCCAGTAAATTTGATGAAGCAAAAGCTATTGACGGGGATGATAAAACCTATTGGGCTACTGATGATGGTATTACCACTGCTTCACTTATAATTGATTTAGGTAAGCCAACTTTGTTCAACCGTTTCATAGCACAGGAATATATTCGTTTGGGGCAACGTGTTAAAAACTTTACCATTGAGGCATTGGTTGACGAAAAATGGAAAGAAGTAACAAAAGGAACAACAATTGGTTATAAACGTATCATTCGTTTTCCGAGCATAATTGCTACAAAGGTGCGCTTCACAATCACTGCATCCAAAAGTTGTCCTGTAATTTCAAATATCGGTATTTATAATGCTCCTGTTTTTTTGAATGCCCCTTCAATCCGCAGAAACCAAAAGGGTGAAATTACACTGAAAACTAACGACATTGGACCAATTTTTTACTATACCTTAGATGGAAGCGAGCCAACAACTGAGTCGAATTTGTACACTGCACCATTTATAGCTGATGGAAAAATAGAGATAAAAGCTATTGCCCACGATCCGGCATCGGTCAAGAGCAGTCCGGTAGGGGCAGAGAAATTTAATATCTCTAAAAAAGATTGGAAGACCATCGGCGTTAACGATGAAAATGTAAACAAAATATTTGATGGGGATCCTTCAACAACATGGCATAAGCGAGGTGACAAAATTATGCCATTTGACTTGCTTATCGACCTTGGGGACAGTTATAACATAAGTGGTTTTAAATACCTGCCTGACCAACATAAATGGAGTTCAGGTATTATTTCAAATTACCAGTTTTTTGTTTCTGAAGACAATAAAAACTGGAAACTCGTTGATGAAGGTGAATTTTCTAATATTAAAAATAACCCCGTGTGGCAAGAAAAGAATTTTTCTCAGGTAAATGCCCGTTATGTCAAGCTTAAGGCTTTGAATAATATTTGGGGCGACGAGGTGGCTGGCTTTGCCGAAGTAAATGTAATTACCGAATAAAAAACGAAGCATCATGAAACGAGTTCCGGCGATTTTATTACTTCTGTTAGTCCCTATTTAAAACCCGTTGGCTAAAACAATCATAATAATGGAATAACTAATTTCAACATAAAACGGGGGCTGCCAAAATTTGAAAGCCCCCGGTAATTTGAAAGTTATATGATTTATTTATTCATGTATGCCGTGACCTGGTTGATTAAATCACCTCTCAGGTTTTTTGCAACAATATTACCTTCTTTATCAATCAAAAATGTAGTTGGGAAACTGTTAACTCCAAATTCTTGCTGAATTTCTTTGTTGCACATAGCGTTTTTGTAGTTAATTTTTTTCTCAGCAATAAAGTTGTTTAATTTGTCTTCGGTGTCGTTAACCGATAAACCAATAATTACAAGTTGATCATCAGGGATAGATTTTGCAAGTTCGATAAGGTGGGGCACTTCGCCAACACAGGGACCGCACCATGTTCCCCAAAAATCAATCAATACAAACTTACCCTTGTTTTCCGATAGTTTGAAGGTTTCACCACAAAGCGTTTCAATACTAAAGTCCGGAGCTGCGATGCCTTCTGTGATTTTGAATTTTTTCAAAAACATGTCAATTGAACCATCGTGTAACCCTTTATATTCAGGGTGCTTTGTTTTAATGATATCGATTTGTTCAATGGCTTTATGTTCGAACATATATGACAAACTTTGAGCCCGGTCATATAATATAGTACCACAAACCTGATCGTTGTTGCTGGTTTCGAGCACATGGTTCATGAAATTAGTAAAATAACCGGGAGGGACATTTGTGTCATCGCACATTGAATAACGGAATAGATCATTATCTAATCTGTCAAAATCTTCATAAATATAAGTTGGTAGCCATGGGCTGTTTTCAATTAGTTTATGGGCTAAAACAACTTTTTCTGTTTGGTACTGATAGTAGCCCGGGCTTTTACGGACTTTTTCCCTCATTTGCCTGTTCTCTTTTATTGAGTAAAATGCTAACTTCATATTAGCAGGATGATATTTCTCAACAAACATATATTCAGATTCCAAAAATAACCATCTGTATTTTTCGGGCACTTTCTTTTTAAATGTGAGTAGCTCATCGTAATAAGCGTTTCGTAAAGAAATGATACTGTCGAGGTTGTTGCTCTTTCTCATTGCAGTATACAATGTTTGATTTAGAATTAAAGCAATATCTTTTAGTTTGGTGTGTATAGCGTAATACACGCTATCGGCACCACTTCCTGAAATTTTATGTTCTGCATCGCCACGCCTGAACTCATCGGGACGGAATACTATCGAAGAATTTCCATCAGTAATAACGTTCGAGAGGCTGGCCCATACGTCATACTCAGTGGTAGGTAATGATGGGATATGAACAGTCTTTTCCTTATTTACCCTGAAGTAAATTTGGTCGATAGGAGTATCCAACATACTTTCCGGTAGGGTGTATGAATTGTTTTCCGAATTATATATCAGGTACTGATCTTCAGTAAGGGTGTGATTGTTGAAATTACCCATGGGCGCAATGAATTCAATTTTTTCGGGGATGCTCAGCCTGTCCATTTGAACAATCAATTCAATTTCTTCGTCGGAATCGGGCACAAAAATGTTGTATTTTACTTTATTGGCAGTTGGGTGAAGCATTACTAAATCATAGCATCCTGTTGGAAGTTCTACTTCAAAAATTCCATCTTCCGATAGTAGCATTTCGTCCATGGCCCTCCATGGCTTAAGGTTCCATGCATATTCGGTATATCCAAAACCGTAATTTTGCCCAGGAGCATGATCGGGGGCTTCTAGTTTTACAATGAGCTTCGCTGCAAAAATTGAGGGAATGCAGATTAATACAAACAAAATAAGAATTGATAACTTTTTCATATTATTAATTTTTAGATAAATGATTAATAAATGAAACCGCTATAGAATTACTTTTTGGTGTCTACATATTGGTAGTCTGTTGGTAAGAGTGAATTCTTGGTGGGTTTCATAGTGTTGTTTTAAAAGGTTGATATACAATTATACGAAATTGTATTAAATATATTGTTAGGTTTAATATATAAATTAAGAAATAACAAAAAAAAACTGATCTATTTAGCAACGTAAAAAAGAACTTATAAAATCATTTTATTTTGCAATCGAAGTTTATACCTTTATATCGTTGCTTGTTATTATTATTTGGGGAAAGAGATGTTTGGAAAAAAACAATACTATTTTATTTTTTTGCTTTTATGTATAATTGCTTTTCAACTAAACGGGCAAAACAGAATTATATTCGACCAAATTACGACCAACGATGGATTGTCGAACGGCATAATACATGACATTTATAAAGATTCTCATGGTTTTATGTGGTTTTGTACCGAAGATGGTTTAAACCGTTACAATGGTTACGATTTTAAAGTGTACCGTTCGGAGCCGGAAAACGTGAATGTTAAACGAAATATTCAATTCAACAGCATTTGTGAAGACAATTATGGTCGATTGTGGATTGCCACAACTGATGGTTTGTATTTTTTCGATAATAAAACAGACAATATATATAGTTTTGTACATTTTACTGGTATCGAAGACAATAGTTTTTTTCTTGATAATACAACAGCTAAAGTTTTTATTGATTCAAAAGGGTTCTTATGGGTAGGTACTTTTTACGGGTTAATACAAATGGATATTCGAAAACCATTGGTGAAGAATATAACCGAAAATGATATTTCATTATTTATAGCCGACGAAAATGATCCGTCAAATAGGGTATCGAATGATGCCATAAAGTCGATAATTGAAGATAAAGACGGGAACATATGGATTTCAAGCGATTCGCCTTATCTCGATTGCTTTCATTATAATACAAATTCGTTTACCCATCATTTGATTGATATCCCTGAAATAACCAAAAGAGAAAATGCATCACTTTTTATTAATGCCGATAAAAACAATAATATATGGATTTATACCAGGACTTTGGGATTATATTTTTGGGACAGAAAAAACAATTCTTTTTCGGAGTTTAGATTATATGACGAAAACAATAATCCTAAAAATTTTAGCAATATTCATGTATTGTTTTTTGACGATAAAGACCAGTTATGGATAGGTGCTAATGGTAACGGCTTGTTTATATACAATACCGAAGATAAAACTTACGAACATTACAAAAAAAGCATATACGACCAATCGAATTTAAGTAGTAATGCTATTTATTCAATATACAAAGACAATAATGGCGTGGTTTGGATTGGAACCTATTTGTCGGGCGTGAATAGATATTTAACCAATAAAAGCTACTGGGGCTTGCATACCAGTAACCCATATACAAACAACACATTAAGCGCTGATATAGTAACCAATTTTTGTGAAGACCAGAATGGATATATATGGATAAGTACGGATGGTGGCGGTTTAAATAAATGGGACAGAGAAAACAATATTTTTACAAAAATAACCAAGGAAGACGGTTTGTCGGCTAATGCCACAGTTACCCTGTATTGCGATGCTGATAACCGTATTTGGATAGGAACATATAATGGCGGATTGAATATTTATGACCCCCGGACAAAAACGATTGAAAAAATATTCTATAATCCTTCCGACACTACTTCGATCAACAGTGACAGCCCATGGGGCTTTACGAGAGATGATAAGGGTAATATGTGGATTGCCACTCTCAATTCCGGATTAAACCTTTTGAAAAAAAACGATGAAAAATTTGTAAACTACACTATTGAAAATAGTGCATATGAAGGCCCCGAACAAATTACAAATTATTCATTAACCTACCTTTATATTGACAGCCGTAACTGGCTTTGGATTGGTACCGAATCGGGGCTTGATATGGTAGACTTAAACCTGGTTGATTTTTCTAAGAATAAACCTGAATTCATTTTTAATCATATTAAGATTTCTGAGACTGAAAACAGTATTAGTAATGAACGCATTTCCTATATCACAGAAGATAACACAGGGAAAATTTGGATTGGTACAAAAGGTGCCGGTATCAATCAATTAGACCCCGAAACCATGCAATTTACAACTTACACTGTAAACGATGGCTTAGCGCATAATATCGTAAACGGAATATTGTTTGATGATGACGACAATTTATGGATAAGTACAAATAATGGTATATCATTTTTCGATCGTGAGGAAAAACAATTTCATAATTTCAATTCAAGCGATGGCTTACAGGCAAATATATTTTTTAAAACTGCATGTTTAAAAACGTCCGACGGGATGATGCTGTTTGGTGGTATTAATGGTTTTAATGCTTTTTATCCATCAGATATTAAAATATCAGAATCCGATTTAGAAACAACAATTACCGGTTTCGATTTATTTGGCAAACCGGTGAAAGCAGGTGATTCCATTAACGGAAGGCCTGTTTTAAATAAACCGGTTTACGAAACAGAGAAAATTAAACTCGCTTATAAAGAGAACAACATCTCATTTAAATTTTCAGTATTAAATTATTCCGCTCCCGAAAAAGTTATTTACTCTTATAAACTTGATGGCTTTGATGCTGAATGGCAAACTACCGGTTCAGACTATAGAATAGCCACATATACGAACTTAAA
>JAQIDF010000297.1 GCA_027858145.1 Prolixibacteraceae bacterium
CAAAAACGCCTGCGAAAATGGAGCGACCGTAAAAAGCTGGTCGATTTTCCCTTAATCCCGGGCTATATTTTTGTTTACATTACCCGTAAGGATTACGATAAAGTTTTAAAAACAAACGGAGTAGTTGCTTATGTGCGTTTTGAAGGCACGGCAGCGGTTATCCCCGACGAGCAAATTGATACCATTAAACGCTTGCTCAGGCAAGAAGAGCATAAAATCGAAGTGTCGTTTAAAGATTTTTCTGCCGGTGATGCTGTTGAGATCTTAGCCGGCCCGCTGATGGGGGTAAAAGGGATTTTAACGCAGTTAAAAGGTAAAAATAAAGTAGCCGTTCAACTTGATAAATTGCAACTGTCTTTAACCGTTGAGGTACCCATTAGTGAAATCAAAAAAACGAATGTTTGATTTTTTTAATCTTAAAGGTTTGCCCAAATACGTGCCAGTGAAAACCCTGGTGCTTTAATATCTAAATCCAAAAAATAACCAAACGGGGTTTGCGCTGTTTCGATGTTGGCATTTTGTAACCTTTTTTCGGCCAGATCGAAAATATTTTTTGTAAACTCAAATGATGCTTTTGAATCTGAAAGGTGTGCAAACGAATGGAGCACTACTTTCTGGCAACCGTTTTTACGCAGAGCCCATTTCAGGTGGTTGACCAGCTTTTTCTCGCGCCCTTTCAGGTCATCTTTCTCTTCGTCTTCCAGTTCAACCTGGATGAATGCAACAAGGCAATCGTTAAATTCGGCACCCTCGGTAACATCGTCAATGCCCTCAGTATTTTTCACCTTAGGTTCATAGGCAAACCGTGTGGTATAAATGTCAAGTACCTTCATATTACTCTATTTTTTTAAAGTCGCTGTTGAAATCCCTTTTTGCTTTCTTAATCGCGGGCAATTCTTTTTTAAGGGTGGGATTCGGAAGGTTTATAGTTTTGGAAGTATCACTCTGTATATCAAAAATATCGTGTTTATTACGAGGGCGATCCGATTGTCTCCAGTTGAAACCTTCCAGCATGGTGTCTTCAGGAACAACATCCATAAGCGGGTTCATAACCCCTGTTGGGTTTCCTTTAAAAGTAATCCTGTTGATCCGGTTTTCCGATAGATAGATAACAATGTTGCTGCTTTCAGCCTTGTTTACACCAATTAGTTCCTTGTCATCGGCAGGGTAGTAAATTGACTGGCCGTTTCCATTCACATCTATTTGGTAGAGTTGCTGATCGCGAATATAGCCCACCATGTCTTTACCCTTTATTTGATTGTGTTTTGATGAGTCAACTTCTTGTATGATAAACGAGTTGTTGGTTAAATACACTTCGCTGGGCTTGGTAGTGTTATTTTTAAATTCAATAAAATCGGCTGTCATTTGATTTTCCATCGACCAAAGCACAGGGTCGTTAAATAGTTGTATGGTAGAGTCTTTTGTATAATAAACAAGCGAATCGCCTAAGCCCTGGATGTCTTTACGGTAAAATCTAACATCGTGGTAAGTTATCAGTAGTTTTGCATCCACGGCAGAAGTATCGGGAATTGTGTATAAGGTGTCGGCATGCAAAAACAATGAGTCTTCTTCGTAGTATTGAACCCACACAGCCGAATCGGTTACAAGTGCATACTCATCGAAATCGTCGTATTCGGCTTTATTTCCCATTACAATCATGTTGTTGGCAAAATCGTTTATAATAACGCTGCCACTGGCATATCCTTCGTTTTTTGTGTCATTGTAAAACAGGTTATTGGCCTGTATTTGTGTGTTTCCCCTTCGTATAGTTGAATTTTTTCCAAGGCTGGTTTCGTTGGTTTGTGTGTTGAACCATCCATCGGTTGAATAAATATTGGTGCTGTCGCCCAAAATGGTTGTTTCTCCGCTGAAGGTTGCTGTTTCGGTGTTGGTGTTGTATGTCATGGTGTCGGTAAACATCTGGTAATCGTCGTTTACCAGTTTTACCGAATTTGTAAAAAACACTTCGTTTTTCTGGCTGTAGTACCGGCCAATAATACTGGTTAGGGTGTTTGTGCTATCCACTATTTTACCTCCATCCTCGTAATACCCGATGTCGGTTTTCATGTCAAAATCGAGCGAGTCGGTTGTAAGGGTAATGCTTGGGTCGGTAAGTTCTACATTACGGCGTGCATGGGCGATTTCGGTTTCACCATTGTAGTTAATAAAATCAGCTTTGATATGAACGGTGTCGTTACTGATAATATGAACATTGCTGAATGCATCTACCATGTTTTTTTCGGAGTAAAACCACACGCTGTCGCAAAACATTAAAATGTTTTTGTGCGAAAGCTCTACGTTGCCAATCAGCCTCCTGATATTTTCTTTTGTGCCCTGGTTTGATCGCAGCACATCGGCATGTTCGATGTTGATTACCTTTTTTGTTTTTTCTTGTGAAAAAACGATGAAGGAGGATAAAATGAAAGGGCACAATAAAAGCAGCCTGACTAAATAAGACAGGCTGGCCATAATGTTTTTATGATGTGTTTTGTTGCTCATGCCGATTGTTTACAACAATTGATCAATAATCGATTCAATGGATATATTTTCAGCTTCAGCCTTGTAGTTTTTGATGATACGGTGCCGCAGTATCGAAACAGCAACAGCCTTAACATCTTCAATGTCGGGCGAATATTTGCCATGGAGGGCGGCATGTGTTTTAGCCCCGACAACAAGGTATTGTGATGCACGTGGTCCCGCACCCCATTTCAGGTATTTATTGCTCACTTCAGGAGAATATTTTGTGTTTGGGCGGGTTTTTGATGCCAGCATAACCGCGTATTTCAATACGTTATCGTTAATCGGGATCTTACGAATCAGTTTCTGAAAATCGAGTATTTCTTTTTTCGATAAAATAGTGTTGAGTGATACTTCTTTTGATGAAGTTGTGTTTTCAACAATGGTTATTTCTTCATCAAATTCGGGATAATCGAGCCACAGTGAAAACATAAACCTGTCGAGTTGAGCTTCGGGCAGGGGATAGGTTCCTTCCTGTTCGATCGGGTTTTGTGTTGCCATCACAAAGAAGGGTTTATCGAGAATGAAATGTTGCCCGGCCGAAGTAACCGATTGTTCCTGCATGGCCTCAAGCAAAGCCGATTGGGTTTTTGGGGGTGTACGGTTAATCTCGTCGGCAAGAATGATGTTGGCAAAAACGGGCCCTTTTATGAATTTGAATTCTTTACTGTGGTCCAGAATTTCGGTTCCGATAATATCTGAAGGCATCAGGTCGGGCGTGAACTGAATCCGATTGTAATCGAGATCAAGCACTTTTGCAATGGTATTTACCAAAAGGGTTTTAGCCAGCCCCGGAACACCAACTAAAAGGCAGTGCCCCCGGCTGAATATTGATATCAGTATTTGTTGTATAATTTGATCCTGTCCATAAACTGCTTTCCCAATTTCATCTATCAGTAGTTTGTGTTTTTGGTTGAGAGCATCAATGGCTTCTTTATCTCCGTTATTGTTCATAGTATTCTGTCTTTGTCGTTAAAAATAACTATTTAATCCAGTTCTTGAAGCTGAAGTTACAATTTTGATAGGTTGGATCAATTCGAATATAAGTTTTTGCCTGACGTTCAGCAATCCATTCCTGAATGATCTCATTTTGTTTTTTCTGTAAAAACATATCACTTATCATCGGGTAATCTTCGGAAAGGTTTGCTTTATGCTGTTCAATTTTATCAATCAACTTTACCGTTTTAATTTCCTCGCGCTGGTTCTTTGCATTAATTGAAAAAAACGGATCTGAAATTTCATTGATGTTCAAAACCGCCAGTTTTTTAGATACATTAGGCGGAAGGTTATCAATTTCGAATTTTGACGACATTGTTTGCGGGTCAACCACCAGGCCACCACTGTTGCGGGTATCTTTATCATCGGAAAAACGACTGGCTGCCTGAGCAAATGATATTTTCTCGGCTCTGATGTCATTAACCAAACTGTCTATGGCATGTAATGCATTCTCCTTTGTTTCAGCATCTACCTGGGGTTTCATAATAATGTGACGGCATTGGACTTTGTCGCCTTCGCGGTCAATCATTTGGATGAGGTGGTATCCGAATTCACTTTTTACTACATTTGAAACCTGGCCGGCCCTGAGGTTAAATGCAGCCTGTGAGAATGCCGGATCCATTTGTGCACGGCCAAAATATCCTAAATCGCCACCTTTTGAAGCACTTGGTCCTTCTGAATACAGAACGGCAAACATAGTGAAATTCTCTCCGTCTTCTACGCGTTTTTTTATGTTGCGTAATTCATCCTTTATCCTGTTTTCTTCTTTTTCATCGATGCCGGGTTGCAGGGTTATTTGTGCATATTCAAACTGCGTTGGAATAACGGGTTTCTCGTTCTCGGGAAAATTACGATAGAAATATCGTACTTCAGATGGTGTTGCTTTAATGTTCTCGATGATTTTATTCCTCATCTGATTACTTAATATTTCATTTTCAATTACTTCTCTTAAGTCTGATTTTATCGAAGCAATCGGTTTTTTGAAGTATTCTTCAACAGCCTGTTGTGAACCCAGGTGTTGGGTGAAATAATCAATACGCATGTTTAATTGCTGGTTGATCTGGTTGGGGGTAACCACAATGGTTGTGTCTAATTGAGCTTCGGCTACCAGTAGCTTTTCAACCATCAGGTCTTCAAGTATTTCGCACTTCATGTCACCTTCGGATGTTATTCCCTGTGCCTGATTTTGAAGATTTACTGCTTCAATGTCAGATTTTAATATGATGTTGTCCCCAACAATGGTAATAATTTGATCAATGTTTTTGCCTTGGGAAAAAGCACTGAATGAAAATATGTTGAATAAAAGTAAAAATGCAACAAATGGTTTGTTGTTCTGCATAATAAATGTTGTTATTGATTTGAGGCCTTAAAATTATTGTATTTTAGGGCATGGTTGTACAAACTATCCTTAATTTCTCTTAAAAAATCTATTTTTTTGTTATTTATGAGCATATTCCTTATTCGGTCTTTCACAAAATCAAGTGGAGACTGTTCTCCGGTTAACCGGTAATCTTCGATAATAATGATATGCTTTTCATTGTTATTTTCAAAATCGATAATTTTATTTTGTTCTAATAAATCTACTACATTTTCGTGTGCATACTTCGTATTTTGAAAAAGGTTCTTAAAATAAATCCATTGATTGTTAAAATCATCGTAATTAGTAGCGTAACTAAAGATATAATCATTAACATCTTCCGGAAATGGTGGAGAAGACTTAAAAGCGTTGGAAATGTTTTGTGGAATATCCATTTCGAGCGGGAATACAATATATTTTACTTTAACGATTGGAAAAGCCAGTAAAAACTTTTCAATGTTAGCTTCATAATACGCTGCGATGCTATCTTCGGTGATTCCGGAAACGTTAACCGAATTGACTTTCTTGTTTTTGTATTTATGAATAAGTAGTTGTTGTTTGTATTGTTCAAGTTCTTTTGAAACATCTTGCTCTTCGTCTGATAAAACTTTTTTGGCTTCAGCCACTAATAGTTGTTGTTTTATCCAGTCTTTTATATAGGTTTCAACAAATTGTGCTGAATCTTCTTCAGAGAGCGGATAAACCGGCATAATTGAGTTCAGGTCGGCTGCTTTGAGATATTTGCCATTAACCGATGCCATAATATCTTCACTATTTTCCGGCTGAGTTTGGTTACAACTCCCAAAAAACATGATAAATAATGGTAATATGACGATCTTTATCTTAAACAACATCCTATAGACTTTCTACTTTTCTTAATGCTTTTTTATTGACTTTAATACGATATTTTTTTCTGAGTTTTTCAACCCATTTATCTTCAAGATAATTCTGATAATCGGAGATGTATTGTCCACGTGCTTCATCCAGGGTTTTGTATGCTCCTGCTTCTTTGATTTCGCCATGTACAAATTCCAGTTCAGGATTCAGGCCGTTTGGTTTTTCGACGTCAAAAATAAAATAATCGATTGCCTGATGATCACCTTTTTTCCATTTTCCTTTTTGGGCTACAATTGCGAAATCTTTGTTTTCTTCCCTGCACTTCTGTTTCAGCTTTTCAGCCTCTGTAATTCCTTCTTCTGTTAGTTGCTTGCAATATTCAGCTGCTTCAGGGCTTTTGGTTTTTATGTATAAACCATCAAAGTGTTTATTCCAGGTATATTTTTCTTTGTTGTTTTGGTAGTAGGCTTCAAGTCCGGTTGAATCTTGCACTGCTTTATCCCAAACTTCTTCCTGCATAACCTCGAAGAGTAACATGCCATCGTGATATTCCTGCATAAGGTTAGCAAAATCGGAGTATTTTTCTTCGAGATGATTAAATTCATAATCGTTTAAGGCTTTTGAGGAATAGTCTTCGAAGTCACTTATTATTCTTTTTGAAGCCAGATTAAGTTGTTGTGGTGATTTGTTGTATTGTGTTTTAATAAAATCTGAAACAGTATAATCGGTATTGTTGAAGTTAAATAAAACCAGTGAGGCGGTTGTTTTGTCAATTGATTTTATGGTGTCTTTACCTGCAATAAAGGTATTGAATACTTCAATGTTATGATCGTTTTGCTTGAAATTGTAATTGTTTTTAAGTCTTTTCAAAAATGATATTTTGCTGTGTTTACTGCGTTCGGGGTCGTTTTTGATTTTCCGGGTTAATTCATTTTTGACATCTTCAAATTCAGGAGGAGCTTTTTTATCGATAAGTTTAATAATGTGCCATCCGAATGTTGATCGTACTGGTTTATGAATGTCGCCAATGTTTTCAAGTTCGAATGCAGCGTCTGCAAATTCGTGTACCCTGAATGTTTGATCGATAAAACGCATTTCTCCGTTTTTGGAAACTGTAGATTGATCGTCGGAATATTCTTGTACTAATTCGGCAAAGTCGGCACCATTTATTAGCTCGTTGTACAAGCTGTCGGTTAACTTTTTAAATTTTTTGTCGGTGTTTGGAGCTACATCGTTTGCATCAGGGAACATTTTCATAATGTGAGCTACTTTTATCTCACCTTTCGATTCTTTTTTGTCGGTTACATAAATTATGTGGTAACCAAAATTGGTGCGGACTGGTAAGCTAACTTCTCCTACTGGTGTGTTGTAAGTGGCATTTTCAAAGGGGGTGACCATGCTGAAGGCCTTGAAGTAGCCCAAGTCTCCCATGTTTTGTTTGGCCGATGGATCCTGCGAATACTCAACGGCCAGTTTCTGAAATGATTCTTCACCACTGGTGAATTTCTCCCTGATTTCCATTGCCTTTTTGTAGGCCTTCAATGTGTCAGCAGGAGATGCATCCTGTGCTACATTTAAAAGTATATGACTGGCGCGAATTGGGTGAGTGGTACGGTAGTATGCTTCTTCTACCTTTTTTTCGGTAAGTGTAACATCTGTCATATAAGGGGCCGATAGCTCTTTACGGTACCCGCTGAGTTCATCAACAAACGACTGAACTGTGTCGAGCCCCTGGTTTTCGGCTTCAATTACTTTGAGCTTGTAGTTGATAAACAGGTCGATATATTCATTGGGCGACATGACATCATTTTCATTACTCAGTTGTGAGTTGTTTTTCTGGTAAATACGCTCGTATTCATCAATCGAGAATTCCTGCCCGTTGATGGTAACCATAACGTCATTTTTAGCTGATGCATTATATGAGATGAAAAGCTGGGAAACAACTAAAAGTAATAAGACAATTCGTTCCATTTTTTATTTATTTATTTAATCAGGTATATGTATCAACAGTTCGTTAAGTTGTTTTAAGCTGTTGACGATGAGTTGTTTTTGTTGTAATAATGTATTTGTTTAAGTTGTTGTTTTCTATCTTGTTACAAACAAATCTATTGTCTCATGTCTAAAATCTAACGATCTATTGTGTATGTTAGTATCAAAAAAAGGAGCCGGATCGGGTCCGATTCCTTTTCTCAAACGAGTAGTATCGAGATAAATTATCTGCTACTGTAATTTGGTGCTTCGCGGGTAATCGAAACATCATGCGGATGGCTTTCGTTCACGCCTGCAGCGGTAACGCGTGTAAATTTGGCATGGTGCAGCTTTTTAATGTTTTTGGCACCACAGTAGCCCATTCCGGCACGTAATCCGCCTATAAGTTGATAAAGCACTTCGTACAATGTTCCTTTGTATGGTACGCGGGCAGCAATGCCTTCAGGAACCAGTTTTTTAATATCTTCTTCCATATCCTGGAAGTAGCGGTCTTTTGAACCTGCCTGCATGGCTTCAACCGATCCCATTCCACGGTAAGCCTTGAATTTTCGTCCCTGGAAAAGGATTGTTTCGCCCGGCGATTCTTCTACTCCGGCAAACAGTCCGCCTGCCATTACTGAATCGGCACCGGAGGCCAGAGCTTTCACAATATCGCCCGAGTAACGGAGGCCACCATCAGCAATAATTGGTACGCCAGAATCTTTTATGGCTTTGCTTACGTTATAAATGGCTGAAATTTGTGGTACACCAACACCGGCAATTACGCGGGTAGTGCAAATTGATCCGGGACCAATCCCAACTTTTACCGCATCGGCACCTGCAAGTACCAAATCAGAAGCAGCCTGTGCAGTAGCTATGTTTCCTACTACAAAATCTTTTTCAGGATATTTGGCTTTGGCTTTTTTCAATGTATCCAATACATATTTAGAATGGCCATGCGCGGTGTCCATAACAATTGCATCCACATCGGCTTTAATAAGTTCGTCTATGCGATCCATGCTGTCGCCGCTAACGCCTACAGCTGCAGCTACACGCAAGCGTCCTTTTTGATCTTTACAGGCGTTGGGCTTATCTTTCGCCTTTGTAATGTCTTTGTAGGTTACCAGTCCGATGAGCTTGTTGTTTTTATCTACTACTGGTAATTTTTCAATTTTATATTTTTGTAAAATATCGGCTGCTCTTTCAAGGTCGGTCGACTCAGTGGTTGTTACCAGATTGTCTTTCGTCATTACCTCATGGATGGGCTTGTCGAAACGACGCTCGAACCTGAGGTCGCGGTTGGTTACAATTCCCACTAAATAGCCATCATTGTCAACAACAGGTATGCCGCCTATCTTGTAAGTTCTCATCATATCAAGAACATCGGCAACTGTTTTTTCTTTGGCAACCGTTATCGGGTCGTATATCATTCCGTTTTCGGCCCTTTTAACAATAGTTACCTGTTTGGCCTGCTCCTCGATGCTCATGTTTTTGTGAATCACTCCAATGCCACCTTCACGGGCAATAGCTATAGCCATCGTCGATTCGGTAACGGTGTCCATGGCCGCTGAAACAATCGGGGTATTCAATATAATGTTTTGAGTAAATTTTGTTTCTAAAGAGACTTCTCGCGGAAGCACTTCAGAAAATGCCGGAACTAACAGTACATCGTCGAATGTCAGGCCTTCGCTTATTACTTTTTCAGATGAGAATGACATATGTTCTAATTTTATTTGAAATTTGTGTGCAAAGCTAAAAAAAATCACTTAATCTTGTGGCTTAACAACCTTGAATAATCAATAGTATTGAGCGAATTTACTGAAATATTGAAAAAATACTGGGGGTATCAGTCTTTCAGATTTTTACAAGAGGATATTATTCAATCGGTAGCCGACGGCAACGACACCCTCGGGTTATTGCCTACAGGCGGGGGAAAATCGGTTATTTTTCAGGTTTTTGCCTTGTCGCGGCCCGGAATGTGCCTGGTGGTTACACCCCTGATTGCCTTAATGAAAGATCAGGTTGAAAATCTTAAACGACGTGGCATCAAAGCCCAGGCTATTTACTCGGGAATGACACGCGAGGAAATCAAAGTAGCTTACGACAATATTACCTGGGGCGATTACAAATTCCTGTACCTTTCGCCTGAACGCCTGATGACCGAACGATTTAAAGAACGGCTGGATAAATTGAACATTAATTTAGTGGCAGTTGACGAAGCCCATTGTATTTCACAGTGGGGGTACGATTTCAGGCCTTCGTACCTTAAAATTGCCGGGCTGAGGGATATGGTGCCCGGAGTGCCGGTTTTGGCATTAACAGCAACGGCAACCCCCAAAGTAGTTGAAGATATTCAGGAAAAACTACTGTTCGCGAAAAAGAATGCATTACAGAAAAGTTTTAAACGTGAAAACCTTACTTACAAAGTACGGGTAGAAGAAAATAAAACAGGTTTTTTGGCACGAAGCCTGAAAAATGCGAAGGGGAGTGGCATTATTTATACCCGGAGCCGTAAAAAAACGAAAGAAATTGCCGAGATGCTGCAAAAGGCCGGGGTGAGTTCTACGCATTATCACGCCGGGTTGTCGTCTGAAAGCCGGAACCTGAGGCAGGATGGGTGGTTAAAAGGCCAATACCAGATAATGGTGGCGACCAATGCTTTTGGTATGGGCATCGATAAGCCTGATGTGCGTTACGTGGTACATGCCGATGTGCCCGATTCAATTGAAGCTTATTTTCAGGAGGCCGGACGTGCCGGTCGCGATGGCAAAAAAGCGGTCGCCCTTTTGCTTTACAACAATTCAGATAAGGTAAAATTGAAAAAAGGGTTGTCGAATAAATTTCCGGCTCCCGATATGATCAAACGAACCTACGAAGCTCTGGGGAATTATTTGCAGGTAGCTGTTGGATATGGTAGGGGTCTGACTTATGATTTCGATTTGATTGATTTTGCTAAAAAATTCCGTTTTTCGTTTGTGCATGCTTTAAGCGCCCTTAAAATTCTCGAACAGGATGGTTATTTGCAGCTTACCGATCAGTTTAACCGTCCGTCTATGGTGCACTTCAGGGTGACCCGCGATGATTTGTACCGTTATCAGGTAGCCAATAACCGTTTCGATGCCTTTATTAAGCTGTTGTTGCGATCATATACCGGAATGTTTACCGATTACCGCCCCATTAACGAGTCGTTGCTGGCAAAACGGGCCAACACCAAAGTTGAAGTGATTTATAAATACCTGAATACACTCGACACGCAGAAAATAATACACTACATACCTCAAACCGATACCCCTTACATTGTATTTTTACAAGAGCGGGTAGATGTTTCACGACTGATAATTTCGAAAGAAAATTATAGCGAACGCAAAAAGAATTACGAAGAACAAGTTGAAGCCATAGTGCATTATGCATCATCAAATACGCAATGCCGCAGTGTGTTGTTGCTGAATTATTTTGGTGAAAAAAATGCTACGCGTTGCGGTGAGTGTGATGTTTGTCAGCAGCTAAATGATATCGGGATCAGCAATACTGAGTTTAAACGTATATCAGACGATATTAAAGCATTGTTGTTGAAAAGTCCGCTGCAACAACACGAATTGTTTTTTCACCTGAAAGGAGATGAAGATCACAATCACCGGGCTTTACGGTGGCTGCTCGACAATGGCCGTATTATAAAACGAATTGATGAAAAACTGGAGTGGGCTGAATAGAATCACACAAAACAAACTTCTAACACAAAATTGAATTTATCACAAGATAGTTGTTTATTGAAAACTAATCCGTTGGTTGAAACCAACAGCAATTCATATCCTGCGCATAAGCTGCTATGCCTGTTATGGATTTAATAAAACTTCGATAGAATATTAATTTTCAACTTACAACAAAAGCAACATCGAAGTTATCATATGAATTGCTCCCGATACTCGTCGGGACAGGCTGTCTGCTTCAGCTGACGGAATGGAATTAGCTAGAAGAATAGAATCATACAAAACAAACTTCTAACACAAAATTGAATTTATCACAAGATAGTTGTTTAGTAAATCTGAATCCGTTGGTTGAAACCAACAGCACTTCATATCCTGCGGATAAGCTGCTATGCCTGTTATGAATAATAAAACTTCGATAGAATATTAATTTTCAAATTACAGCAATAGCAACATCGAAGTTATCATATGAATTGCTCCCGATACTCGGGACGAGGCTGTCCTGCTTCAGCTGACGGATAAAATAAACAAAACATCAAACCCTATCAATCTCTATCAATCTATTTCAATCTCCATTACTTTGTTTCATATCCTGCGCATAAGTTACAATGCCTGTTTGGGCTTTTTTATAGCTTCGATAGGATAGGGATTTTCAACATACCATAATAGCAACATCGAAGTCATGATATGAATTGCTCCCGACACTCGTCGGGACAGAGGCTGTCCCGATTCACATCGGGACGGGACAGAGATAATCCCGTTAGGGATTACATGTCTATAGCAATATAAAATTACAAACCCTCATAAAAGAATGATAATTTTTTCTCTGCGCTCTCTGCTCCTCTGCGGTTAAAAAACAAGTATTAATCGAATCCAAGCAACCTGCTAATGGCGCGATTTTA
>JAQIDF010000310.1 GCA_027858145.1 Prolixibacteraceae bacterium
AAAAGCCCAATTTCTGCGTTACGCCCTTTCTGAAAACAGTCATCCCGAGAATCGGGACTCCTTGATTTTCAGAAAGGCCAAGCCTTGAAATTGAACTTTTCGATTCAAGCACTTGAAAAAAAAGCAGTTTTCTTGCTGACACTAAATAGCGTTTTTTCCAAACGCTCCTAATTCATTTCTAACAGCAAGGCACACCAACCATCCCTGTCTAGGCGATTAATTATTTTAAACCCATTTCTATGTGCCATTTCAAGCATATTGGCTTCATCTTTTAACATTACACCACTAAGCAACAACAAACCATTTGGAGCAACAAGCCGGGCCACGTTATTAAAAAAATGTTCAAAAACCGAATAATTCAGGTTGGCAAGTACAATGTCAAATGCACCTTCCATTTCTTCAACGCCACAAAGTATTAATTCAACATTTTGAACAGAATTTATTTCAAGCGTATTTTTAGCCACATCCAACGCCCATGGATTATTATCGAAAGCCACAATTTTATCAGCCCCCATCAAAGAAGCCAAAGCAGCCAGAACAGCCGTACCGGTACCGGCATCAACAACCGATTTCATTTTAAAATCGAGCCCGATCATCATCTCAACACACAACAAAGTACTGGGATGTGCCCCCGAACCAAAAGCCAGTTGCGGGTCGACACGTAAAGCATAATCGGCACCACCAGGATAATGGTCACCGGGTTTTCCCAGCCATATTTTTCCGCCAATTAACAGGGAGTCAAATGTGTCTTCAGAAGAAATGCCCCACTCACCCGGCGAAGCATTTTGAACCTCAAAGGGGACTGCAAATCCCAACAATTGCAAGGTATTTTCCAGCTCACCCCGTTGAAACTTTTCAGTGTTAATATAAGCTCTCAACCCTCTTTCTTCGTTCCAAAACGAGTCGTAAGGAAGTTGTGAAAGTAAAGCTGTTATCATTTCCGATTCTTCATCGCTAACCCCGGGAAAGAAAACTTCTGTTGCTGTCATTATCTCTGATTTTTTCAGCAAAGATACCATTTTACCTTATCTTGATTTACCAATTCCAGACGAACAAGAAAATTCTTAGAATCTGTTTAAATTTTGTTTTTGGAAGATGTTTTTAATGTATTGAGTTCTTATACAAGTAAAAATTGACGATAATAGCATCGCTATTTGAGGAGATTTTAACGAAGTATAAGGACTCAAGCCGTAAAAACATCCCGAAGGATAAAACTTCAACAGTTTCTTAATATATTTGCAGCTGATTATGAACAGCGAACAAATTTTACAAAAATATTCAAGCCACCCGGCTTTATCCGAAATTATTGAGTTTTTGAAAATCGATAAACCCGGCCGCATCCATTTAAAAGGCTTAGCGGGCTCATCACCTGCCTTTGTTTTTTCAGCCGCTTTTTTAGAAAACCCGCAATCGTTAATGCTTGTTTTAAACGATTATGAGGAAGCCGCATACTACTTTGATGACATTAATTTGTTGCTCCCGGCTTATGATGTGCTGTTTTTCCCTTCTTCATTCAAACGAATTGCCAGACATGGAAAAGCATCGCAGGAAAACATAGTAAAACGAACCGAAGTCCTCAGCCGGGTGAACGATACCAAGCCCTGCATTGTGATTAGTTACCCCGAAGCTTTGATAGAGAAAGTTGTGACAAACGAATCGCTCAAAACCAATACGCTGCAAATCTCAACCGGAGAAAAGGTGTCGCTCGAATTCATTAACGATGTGCTTTTTGAATACGGGTTTGAACGGGTTGACTTTGTTTATGAACCGGGACAATACTCGGTGCGGGGCGGTATTATCGACATTTTCTCATTTGCTTATGATGAACCTTTCCGCATCGATTTTTTTGGCAACGAAGTAGATTCCATTCGCAGTTTTAATATTGACACCCAGCTATCCGACAAAAAATTTGACCATATCTCTATTATCCCCAACATCCAAAACGGCTTAGAAGATGAAAACCGGGTTGGAATACTCGAATACTTACCCAAACCATTTAATCTGGCATTCAGAGATTTCAGGTACACACTGGAGCAAGTTGAAAGCTTTTATTCTAATAACGAACACATTAAGCCTGAAGAAAGACTTTTTGAGAAAGAGCAACTTTGCGATGAAGAAACATTTGAAATCAGTCTGAATAACTTCAATATCATAGAATTCGGGATGCGCAGCAACCTTGAAAACGTTCGCGAGATACCCTTTATCACCGCTCCTCAACCCGAATTCAACAAAAATTTTGAATTACTGGCGCGCGACCTGAAACAAAACACCGCAAACGGATACGAAAATTTTATTCTCTCAAATAGCGAGAAACAAATTGAACGCTTAGAAGCTATTTTCAGCGATCAAGGTCTAAACGTGAAATTCACGCCCATATCTTTTACAATTAATGAGGGGTTTATCGACCGCGATTTGCAATTGGTGTTTTATACCGACCACCAAATTTTCGAACGTTACCACCGCTATAAACTTCAAACCTCAAACCGGGCAAAAGAAGCTATTACCCTAAAAGAGCTGAACAAACTGCACACCGGCGATTACGTGGTACACATTGACCATGGTATAGGAAAATTTGCAGGGCTGGTAAAAACCGAGGTCAACGGCAAAGTGCAGGAAGCTGTTCGACTGGTTTACCGCGATAATGATTCGCTGTTGGTAAATATCCACTCGTTACACCGCATATCTAAGTATAAAGGGAAAGACGGCACTGAACCCAACCTTAACAAACTGGGGACTTCGGCATGGCAAAAAATGAAGAAAAAAGCCAAGGGGAAAGTTAAAGATATAGCCAAAGAACTGATTGCCCTTTATGCTGAACGGTTGAAAGAAAAAGGCTTTTCATTCTCGATCGACTCATTTATGCAGCAAGAGCTTGAAGCATCGTTTATGTACGAAGACACCCCCGACCAGTTTAAAGCTACCCAGGCTGTAAAGGAAGACATGGAAAAAATGATGCCCATGGATCGACTGGTTTGCGGCGATGTAGGATTTGGCAAAACCGAAATTGCTGTGCGCGCAGCCTTTAAAGCAGCAGCCGACAATAAGCAAGTGGCCATACTGGTACCAACTACTATTCTGGCTCTTCAGCATTACAGAACCTTTACCGAACGACTGAAAGATTTCCCTGTAAATATTGGCTACGTAAGCCGTTTGCGAAACTCGGCCGACACAAAAAAAACACTCAAAGAAGTTGAAGAAGGAAATATTGATATCATTATTGGTACACACAGGCTGGTTGGAAAGGATATCCGCTTTAAAGACCTGGGCTTACTCATTATCGACGAAGAACAAAAGTTTGGGGTTTCAGTAAAAGAAAAGCTTAAGCGCCTCAAAATAAATGTAGATACATTAACACTCACTGCCACTCCTATTCCGCGTACTTTACAGTTCTCGCTAATGGGCGCACGTGACTTATCGGTTATCCAAACCCCGCCACCTAACCGCTTCCCCATTATTACCGAAGTACATGGTTTTAACGAGGCGGTTATCAAAGAAGCTATCGATCAGGAGATTGACCGTGGCGGACAGGTTTTTTTCATCCACAACCGGGTGCAAAATATATACGAGGTTGAAGCTTTTGTGAAAAAGGCCTGCCCATATGCCCGTACCATAGTCGGGCACGGACAAATGGAAGGCCCAAGGCTGGAGAAAACAATGCTCGATTTTATTAATGGCGATTATGATGTGCTTATTGCCACCACCATTATCGAAAGCGGGCTCGATATTCCCAATGCCAATACCATTATCATCAATAACGCTCAAAACTTTGGACTTAGCGACCTGCACCAGTTACGCGGCCGTGTTGGACGCTCGAACAAAAAAGCTTTCTGCTACCTTTTGGCTCCGCCTATGAGCACCCTAACACAGGAAGCACGCCGCCGCCTCAAGTCCATCGAGGAATTTTCGGAATTGGGAAGTGGTTTCAACATTGCCATGCGTGACCTCGATATCCGTGGCGCCGGAAACATGCTGGGCGCCGAGCAAAGCGGTTATATTGCCGATATTGGTTATGAAACTTATCACCGTATACTAAATGAAGCTGTTCAGGAGCTGAAGCAAGATGAATTTAAAGAGGTATTTGCCGAGAAAGACAAAAGCGAAGCCAACAAAGCCTTTCTTAATCTCAAATTCATTAACGACTGCAATATCGAGACCGATATGGAAATGCGTTTCCCCGAAAGCTATGTGAACAGTATTGCCGAACGGATGGCACTTTATCGCCAGCTCGATAACATTGAAACAGATGAAGAACTTGAAGTATTTAAAAATAGTCTCACCGACCGTTTTGGTGAAATTCCACAACAGGTATACGACCTCATTGAAGTAGTACGCTTAAGGTGGATCGCTATTCAACTGGGAATGGAACGGGTTATCCTGAAAAACAGCAAAATGATTTGCCACTTCATTGGTGACCAGGAATCACTGTTTTATCAGTCGCCCGTGTTTATGGAAGTACTGCAATGGATACAGCACAACCCGCAAAAATGCCGCATTAAAGAAGGCAAAACCAAGCTAAGCCTGGCATTCGATAAAATAAAAAGTATTGATAAAGCATATACGGTGTTGAATGAAATACATTCAAATACAAGTGCTGCTAAAACCAAGTCTGAAAATTATTGATACTCCAAAGACCGAATTCCTCACGGTTTTCTTACTTCGTTTTTACATCAAACCACAATAAGGCTATATGCCGAAGGAACTTATTCCTATACTCCCGCTTCGGTGGGAGTTTTTATTTTGGCACAAAAGAAAAAACCAACTTTTGAACAATTTAGCTTCACCCTGCGACAGCAAAAAAACTTGTAAACTATATAATATCTGAGGTTTTTTAAAGTACCGTTGGTATAATACAAGCACGGACACACAACAAACACTAATAATAAAGTGCATTTATAAGCTTTTGCAGACAGAAAATAAGAAATCCATTTTTTGCTATATTCGCAGGATATAAATTATTTACCATGCGAAGAATTGTTTTTTTCACCCTGTTTCTACTTTTAAGCGCGATATACATTAAGGCTGAACCAGCAAAGCTCAGTCAAAATGCCCGTATAGCTATGTTTACATGCGACCCGGGGCAGGAACTATATGCCGGATTCGGCCACAGCGCATTATGGGTAAGCGACCCGGCTAACGGAATTGACAGGTTGTACAACTACGGAACATTCGATTTTAATACACCTAATTTTTATGTAAAATTCATACGTGGAAAGCTCAACTACATGCTATCGGTTACCAACATCAACCGATTCATGCGGGAGTATGATTATCGCAAAATTGGCGTTGAAGGACAAACGCTCAACCTTTTGCCTGATGAGAAACAGAAACTGTATAACCTGCTGGAGGAGAATGCCAAACCTGAAAACCGCTCTTACAAATACGATTTCTTTATGGATAACTGCGCTACGCGAATTAGAGACATTGTAGCAGAGGCCGTTGACGGGGAAATAGATTTCAATACACAAGACCAAGATGTATCGTTCAGACAATTATTGTTCCCTTACTTAACACACACACCCTGGACAAAATTTGGAATTAACCTGATTTTGGGCCTGTCGTCCGATGCCAAAGCCAGTCCTTACGACTACATGTACCTGCCCGAGCACATGGAATATCAGTTTGGAAGAGCTACAATTGACAGCAATAATGGAGAACGCGAACTGGTTTCATCTGAAAAACAATACCTGAAAAACAAGCTCGAATATAAATACAACATACTTTATGACCCCGCTGTTGTTTTCACATTTTTTATTCTGATAGTACTTCTGATTAGTTTATGGGAAAACAGAAAAAACGTTTATTTCAAGGCTCTTGATGTTACTTTAAGTTCTGTTTCAGCATTTGCCGGACTCTTCTTATTTTTCATGTGGGTAGGCACCGACCACTCGGCAACAAACTACAACCTCAATATATTATGGCTATTACCGGCGCAGACACTATTCCTTTTCGCACTTAGAAGTAAAAAGAATAAGAAAAGAATGGTCGAAATCTCAATGGGTATCCTTTTTGTCACAGCCATTGCCATGCAATTCTGGCCTCAGGAAACCGAGCTCTCATTTTTATTATTGATTGTGATGTTCTTTATCCGGTATTTGTTTTATTATAAAAGGATTGAATAGTTTATTCTTTTACCCAAACATTCATGCTTCCACACTCAGGGCATACTTCAATTTTATCGTTTCCGGCACA
>JAQIDF010000313.1 GCA_027858145.1 Prolixibacteraceae bacterium
GTAAAAGTTTTCGTGTATTTAGTCCAAACTGATTGGTTTCGGTTAAACAAACTCCATAATAATATTGAAAGATGGCTTCGTTGGGGTATAACTTGTGAAGCTCATCAAAATGAGGAAGAGCCTCAGCGTACTTTTCGTCTTTAAAAAGTTCTTTGGCTAGTGTTTCGTTACTTTGTGCCAATGAAATGTTTAGTGAAAAGAACAAAACAAATCCCATTAATAATGTGTTCAATATTACGTATTTGTTCATGTTGATATTTTTCAGATTATGAATGAATACTATGTGTTAGTGTTTAAGCATGTAAAAATACAAAAACTAAAGTGATTATTTAAAATTTTAAGTTATGTCGAAACTAAAAAAAGGTGATATTGCTCTCGATTTTAAGGGGGTTAATCAAAATGGTGAACAAATTTCTTTGTCAAATTACAGTGGGAAGAAAGTTATTTTATATTTTTACCCAAAAGATAGCACTCCCGGATGCACTACTGAGGCATGCAATCTGAATGACAGTTATGATATGTGGTTGTCGAAAGGTTATGAGGTAATAGGTGTTAGTCCCGACAGTGTGGCTTCTCATAAAAAGTTTGCTGAAAAGTATAAACTGAACTTTAATTTGATTGCCGACACCGAAAAAGAAATTTTACAGCAATATGGGGCCTGGGGCGAAAAGAAGATGTACGGCAAAACCTATATGGGCGTTTTGCGAACAACCTTTGTTGTTGATGAAGAAGGCCGTATTGTTGATGTTTTTGAAAAAGTAAAAACCAAAGATCATACAAATCAAATATTAAGCACTCTCGAATAATATGAGCGACGAAAAAGAAAAAGTTAACAAAGAAAAATTAAAAGCTCTTCAGTTAACCATGGACAAAATCGACAAGTCGTATGGCAAAGGATCGATTATGCGCATGGGTGACAGGGCGGTAGAAGATGTACCCGCAATTTCATCAGGTTCAATTGGTTTAGACGCTGCACTGGGTGTGGGCGGATTTCCAAAGGGGCGTGTTATTGAAATTTACGGGCCTGAATCTTCAGGAAAAACAACCCTTGCTATACACGCCATAGCAGAAGCTCAGAAAGCAGGAGGCATTGCAGCTATTATCGATGCTGAGCATGCTTTCGACCCCTTTTATGCAAAAAAATTGGGTGTCGATACTGATGAATTACTGATTTCGCAACCCGATAATGGTGAGCAAGCCCTTGAGATTACCGATAATCTGATACGCTCAGGTGCAATTGATATTGTTGTAATCGACTCGGTTGCAGCGTTAACGCCGAAAGCTGAGATTGAAGGTGATATGGGTGATTCAAGAATGGGTTTACAAGCCAGGCTCATGTCACAGGCGCTTCGCAAACTAACTGGTAACATCAGCCGTACTAAAACGTGCTGTGTTTTTATTAACCAGTTGCGTGAAAAAATCGGGGTGATGTTCGGAAACCCGGAAACGACAACCGGTGGTAACGCTCTTAAATTTTATGCTTCAGTACGATTGGATATTCGTCGGATCGGGCAAATAAAGAACGGGGATGAGATAATGGGTAGCCATACACGTGTGAAAGTGGTAAAAAATAAAGTGGCCCCACCATTCAAGAAAGCTGAATTCGACATCATGTACGGTGAAGGCATTTCAAAAACAGGCGAAATTGTCGACCTTGGAGTTGATTACGGTATCGTGAAAAAAAGTGGATCGTGGTTCAGTTATGGAGATTCAAAATTGGGTCAGGGCCGTGAAGCTGTGAAAACGCTTATGAAAGATAATCCTGAACTGGCACATGAACTTGAAATGAAAATATTGGAAAAAATGACACACATTCCCGAGGAATAGAACTTAAACGAGTTTCTAAATAATCGGCGATATTTTATAATAAAAGCTTTCCTATGGTAAATGTTAATTATACCATAGGAAAGCTTTTATTTTTTGTGAAATTCATACGTTTAAAATTTATAATTTGTTCCATAGCTTGATTCTAAATTTGAGAACGTATGGAACTGCTTCGCTCTCACAAAAACTTCTTTTAATCATTGTCTTTGGCGAACTTTTGATTAAAAAAGTTCATGTTCGTTTTATAACAAGAAAAATATGTCTTGTATGTTTTCTGGTAACGAAGGCTTTCTCTCTCTTTCTCTCTCTGTTTTTATAACTGCAAGTAAATCATAGCAATAGGTGTTGGGGTGTGTATTGTTTTACCTGTTTTTTGGGACGAAATTCTACTATTCTGGTATGATAAACATCTGTATTGGGAATATTCCTTAACGATGGCTATTCACCGAAACCATACATTTGAGATTGAAATTATTTACACAAAAATGAAGCAAACAGAGAAACGAATAAGGTCACTCAAATATTATATCCTTTTAGGAATAATAGTATTTATAATACTGCTATTAGCGATAATAGAATATATATTTTAATAATCAATAGCTAACTAATATGACAATAACTTACTCTATGAAAAATTTTATTAGAAAACTCTCAGCAGTTTCATTATTGATAATAATGTCTCTGGGTGTTTTTGCACAAACTTCGGTTACAGGTACTGTAACTTCTGAATCTGATAATGAAGGATTACCGGGAGTTAACATTGTTGTTAAAGGTACAACACGGGGTGTAATTACAAATGTTGATGGTAAATACGCCATTGATGTTGATAGCCCGGATGATGTTCTGGTTTTTTCGATGATTGGAATGCAGGCAAAAGAAAGGGTTGTCGGCAATCGAAACGTAATTGACGTATCACTGGCAGAAAGCCGCATAGGTCTCGACGAGGTTGTGGTTGTCGGTTATGGTACTATGAAGAAGAGTGATTTAACTGGTTCGATTGTTTCTATGGACGAAGAGCAAATGACCGAAACAAAGTCGAACAATGTTCTGGAATCATTGCAGGGTAAAGCTGCCGGAGTTGATATTCAGCGCAGCAGTGGCCGCTCAGGCGGAGGTGTAGATATCCTTATCCGGGGAAGCCGCTCGCTTTCAGCATCAAATTCTCCGCTGGTTATTGTTGACGGGATACCTTATGGCGACGATATTGATATTAATCCCGCCGATATCGAGTCGATTGAAATACTGAAAGATGTTTCTTCTACCGCTATTTACGGTTCACGCGGAGCTAATGGTGTAATACTAATTACGACCAAAAAAGGCAGCAGCGATGTTTCTAAAGTATATTTCAGTGCTTACTATGGAGTTACCGAACCTTTCCAAAAAGTGCCGGTATTTGATCGCGAAGGTTACATTAATGCAAAAATTGATGCGAACCGTTCGATTGACGACTGGGGGGCAGATCCGATTATTGAAAATGTTTTCTCTGGTGATGAGCAGACCGGTTATGAGGATGGTACGTACACCGATTGGCAGGATATAGTTACTCAACTAGGAACCCGTCAAAGTTATCATGTTGGTTTTATGGGCGGCAACGATAAGTTTACTTACAACACTTCAATAAGCTATTATGATGAAGAAGGCGTTGTGTTAGCCGATGAATTTCGCAGAATGACCTATAAACTTAACCTTGAAGGAAAAGTTACAGAAGATATCACTGTTGGGGGTTCTTCAATATTAACATTTAAAGAACGAAACGGGCGCGGACCTCGTTATATTGATGCGGTTTTAGGCTCACCAATATGTGAACCTTACGATTCGCTTGGGAATTATATTTATCAGCCAAACTTCGCAAATCCAAGGAAAAGCCCGCTGGCTCAAACCAAAGATGAAGTGAACGATCGAACAACGCGCATCTTCAATACATTTTATGCGCAGGTACAATTGTCGCCAAATTTATCATTCAGGACGAATGCCGGGGTTGATATGGATTTTAACCGTTACGGGTACATGTACCCACAACAGTCAGAAGACGAAGGATACAGCGAGTCGGGGTCCAATATTAGTCATGATATTTCGTATACCTGGACGAATTTGCTGAATTATACAAATTCATTTGGTAAAACCAACTTGGGTGTAACGCTTGGCCAGGAGGCTCATTACAGCCGCGATGAGTATTATTCGCTTTATGGTATTCGTCAGGATTTTGAACGTAGCTTGTGGTATAATCTTACAACCAATAAAGACCAACAGATAACAAGTAACCTTGTTGAACAATCAATGTTGTCTTTCTTCGGAAGGGTGAACTACAATTACGATAATAAATATTTGTTGAATGTTACTGGAAGATACGATGGTGCTTCACAGTTGGCTGAGGGTAATAAATGGGACTTCTTCCCATCGGCCAGTGGTGCATGGCGGGTTTCCAGCGAAGAATTCATGAAGGATATATCTCAAATAAGTAACCTTAAACTTCGTGTTGGTTATGGTGTGTCGGGAAACTCTTCGGTTGACCCATACGGAACAGCAGCGGCATTGAATGCAAACCCGCTTTACGTTCAATTTGGTGAGCCGGGTGCCGAAGTTACTGAATTCGGTTATCGTCCTAATTCGCTTTCAAGTAAGACATTAAAATGGGAGACAACCCACTCGACGAATCTCGGAATTGACCTTGGTTTATTTGATAACCGCGTTGTCGCTAACTTTGATTTGTTTTGGTCGCACACTTACGACCTGCTTTTATCTGACAAGTTGCCACTTTCTTCCGGTTTTTTTAATGTAATGACCAATGCCGGTGAAACCAAAAGTAATGGTATCGAGCTTAATTTGTCAACAGTAAATATCGATGCCGGTAGATTTAAGTGGACCTCAGCACTAACGTTTTCAAAAATATCAGATGAGATTGTTGCACTTACCTCTGGGGTAATGCGCGATGTAGGTAATCAGTGGTTTGTTGGGGAACCCCTGAAAGTGATTTACGATTATAAAAAAGAAGGCGTTTGGCAACTTGATGAACAAGAACAAGCCAATGCTGCAGGAAGTTTTGTAGGGCATATTAAGGTAGAAGATACCAACAACGATGAGGCAGTAAATGTTGATGACCGGATAATTCTCGGTCAGCGCGACCCGAAATGGACTGGTAGTTTTATAAATACGTTTAAATATAATGGTTTTGATTTAACAGTTAATCTTTACGCCCGTATGGGGCATATGATCGATGCCAGCGCTTATGCTTTCGATCCACGTATGTACGATAACCAGCTTGAGATCAATTATTGGACACCCAATAATCCAACAAATGAATATCCTCGTTTGGATGCTTCGTTGGCTGAGATGGATTATGAGTACACACTTCGTTACAAAGATGGCTCATTTATGAAAATGAAAAACCTGACATTGGGTTACACGCTGCCAACTGATCTGGTTTCGAGAGCTAAAATGTCGAAAGTGAGGATTTACTTCAGCTCAAGTAACCCTTTCATTTTATACACAAATCTTGATGAAGGTATTGATCCTGAAAATGGCGGTAGTTATAACTGGCCGCTTGCCCGTACTTTCATTTTCGGAATAAATGTAGAATTCTAAAAAACACATAACAATGAAACGATATATATTATTTATACTCATTATTGTATTTTCTTCAATGTCGTGCAGCGACTTTCTCGAAGAAAACTATTTGAGTGGAGAAAATTCAGCAACCATCACTGAAAGCGAAGAAGGAATGGAAAGCCTGGTGGCGGCAGCATACATTGGCCTTCGGGTGTGGTATGGCAAAGAAAACCAATGGGATTTAACTGAAGCAGGTACTGATTTATATACCAGGGGCCTCGATAACCGTTCGGCAGGCTTTTGCACGTATTCAGGATGGGTAGGTGAAGAACAGGATCGTATGGCTGCAATGTGGTACGAATTGTATAAAGCATTAAATACATGTAATTTGGCTATACGCGAAATTGACAATACTCCTTATGTAGATAAAACATTAAAAGAAAGCCGTAAAGGAGAACTGTTGTTCTTAAGAGCTCATTATTTATGGTTGATAGTTGAAAACTGGGGTGAAGTACACATGACACTCGAACCTGTTGAAGAGGCTATACATGAGGCTTATACAACTCCGATAAAAGATTTCTACGGACAAATTATTACCGATTTGGAAGTGGCACTTGAAAATGTTGTCATGAGTCCTGAATACGGACGTGTTTCTGAACCGGTAACCAAAGCATTTCTTGCCCGTATACATTTAATGTGGGGCAGTTACCTGAAAAACGGGTTAACTATCGATGGACGGGAATTTGTGGCCGTTGATGGTGGTGAAAGTCAGCAACATTACGAAAAGGCATTGCAATATGCAAAGGATGTAGCTAATAACTATTCTTACAGTTTACTTTCAGACTGGAGTAATGTGTGGAATATTGATAATATAAAAAATGATGAAATTATTTGGGCAACCATTTATTCTGATGATGCTACTTATACCCGGAGTAACTTGATTAACCCGTGGGATGGTGAAGATGAATACGACAATGCCTACGCTATTCAGCGTGAAGGTGGAAACCAGGGACACCTCATGTGGGAAATACGCTATGAAAATTTAAG
>JAQIDF010000338.1 GCA_027858145.1 Prolixibacteraceae bacterium
GATTTTATTGTACTGGCACGATACATGCAAATTATCAGCGACGATTTTATCACCCACTACCCGCATAAAATCATCAACATTCATCATTCGTTTTTGCCGGCTTTTGTTGGTGCAAAACCCTACCATGCAGCACACGAGCGGGGTGTGAAAATCATCGGGGCAACCAGTCATTACGTTACACCCGAACTCGATGCAGGGCCTATTATCAAACAGGATGTAGCACGTATCAGTCATAAAGACACGGTAAAAGACTTAATTGCCAAAGGACGCGACCTCGAAAAAATCGTGCTATCAAAGGCAGTAAACAAACACATCGACCGCAAGATTTTGGTTTACAACAACAGGACAGTGGTATTTAGTTGATTGTAGAAACTAACAGATTTAGTGAAACTATCAATAATCTCACAATTCATTAATAACAAAACACAATATGCTAAATATAATATTTAAACTGGTGGCTATCTCATTGTTCCTTGGGAATAACGCTTTTTCACAAACTCAACAACAAGAAATACCTGATGACTATGGTTACATTGTTGAAATTGGTCAAACAGTTCCCGATTTTGACCTTGTTTTACCTGATGGCACTACAACAAGCATCAAGTCGTTGCGCGGCAAAGTAGTAATGCTGCAATTTACGGCCAGCTGGTGTGGCGTTTGTAGGAAAGAAATGCCGCATATCGAAAACGAGATCTGGCAGAAACATAAAGACAATCCAGATTTTGCATTATACGGCATCGACCTGAAAGAACCGGCCAAAAAAGTCGTTGAATTTCAAAATCAAATCGGAATCACTTACCCGCTTGCAATCGATTTGGACGGTAGTATTTTTTACACTTTTGCCGAACAAGGCGCCGGGGTAACTCGTAATGTAATTATCGACCAGAAAGGAAAAATCGTTTTCCTGACCAGGCTTTTTAAACAAGAGGAGTTTGATGAGATGAAGGGGGTGATAAGCCTGTTGTTAAAGCAATGAGAAAAAAGTGCATAAGTTCATTTGTGCATAAGATCATAAGAGCAATACTGCAAAAAATAAGTTGCAAGAAAAATTATAAAGTAAAACTAAATAACCACTAAAACTTGAAACTATGAAAACGTAAAGAGAGTTTATTGCATGGCAAAAAGCAATGGGTTTTGTTACTTCGGTTTATAAACTCACCCGAATATTTCCCAAAGAAGAACTTTTTGGTTTGACTTCACAACTTAGAAGAGCTGCTGTATCAATTCCCAGTAACTTTGCCGAAGGATTTGGGCGAAATGGCAACAATGAATTTCTTCATTTCGTCAGAATTGCAATAGGTTCTTTATATGAATGTCAAACCCAACTTGAGATTGCCATGAATATTGAATATATTACTGAGGAGCAATTTCAAACGATTTACAACAATTCAAAAGAAGTGGAAGCTTTGCTCCGCGGTTTAGAAACAAAACTAAATAGTAATAAAAAGCAATGAGAGTAAATTTGCACATTCATTTTCTTATGAACTCATGCACTTATAAACTCATGCACTTATGAACTTAGCCATCATAAAATACAACGCGGGCAACATCGAATCAGTCAACAATGCACTAATGCGATTGGGGGTGAAAGCCGAGATTACAGCCGACCCCGAAAAAATTCGTGCTGCCGATAAAGTAATATTCCCGGGAGTGGGCGAAGCCAGTACCACCATGGCTTATCTTAAAAAACACAAACTCGACGAACTCATTCGTAGTTTGAAACAACCTGTACTGGGTATCTGTCTGGGACAACAACTTATGTGCGCACATAGCGAAGAAGGTAATGTAGAGTGCCTGGGTATTTTCGACGAAAAAGTAAAACGGTTTAACCCGGCTCCCGGACAGGAATACATCACCAAAGTCCCGCACATGGGATGGAACAGCATTCACGATGTAAACAGCGCGATTATGTCACCCGATATTGAGGGGGAGTTTGTTTATTTTGTACACTCGTACTATGTTGAAGCAGGTGAACATACCGCCGCCACATGTAACTACATCAACCCGTTTAGCGCAGCATTGCACAGAGATAACTTTTACGCTACCCAGTTTCACCCCGAGAAAAGTCAAAAGGTAGGCGAACGTATTTTGGAGAATTTTATTAACTTAAAAGTACCTGAGTAACATAGTACCTGAGTTCCTGAGCCAGCTTAAAACTAAAACAACATGAAAACAATTCGCGAAATTAAAGTATGGATAAAAGCAATTGATTTTGTAACACAATTGTATAAAAAAACTGAAACTTTCCCGCAAACAGAAATGTATGGGTTAACCAGTCAAATGAGACGCTCGGCAATTTCTATACCTTCAAATATTGCTGAGGGATTTGGGAGAAAAACACAAAATGAATTTAAAAGATTTCTTCAAATATCGATGGGCTCTCTTTTTGAACTGCAAACACAATTAGAAATATCAAAAAATTTGAAATATCTAAACACCTCAGATTATAATGAAATATTTGAAAACTCGAGAGAGATTGAAAGAATGTTATCAGCTTTTATTGATTCAATATCAAAACAATGAAACATTAAAATAATCAACTATTCAAAATGAACAATTACGACTTAGGAACTCAGGAACTCAGGAACTCAGGAACTAAAATTACAATCATTCCGGCAATCGACCTTATCGACGCAAAGTGTGTGCGCCTTTCGCAGGGCGACTATAACCAGAAAACCGTGTACAACGAAAACCCGCTCGAGGTAGCTAAAATGTTTGAAGATGCGGGCATCAAACGGCTCCATCTGGTTGACCTCGACGGGGCAAAAGCCAAGCACATTGTAAACTTCAAAATACTCGAAACCATTGCATCGAAAACAAACCTGGTAATTGACTTTGGTGGCGGTTTAAAAAGCGACCATGACCTGCGTATTGCATTCGAAAGCGGTGCCACAATGGTTACCGGCGGCAGTATTGCCGTGAAAGACCGTTCAACTTTTGAAAGTTGGATTACAAAATTTGGAGGTGAAAAAATCATATTGGGC
Organism: Prolixibacteraceae bacterium; assembly: GCA_027858145.1. Classification (GTDB taxonomy): domain Bacteria; phylum Bacteroidota; class Bacteroidia; order Bacteroidales; family Prolixibacteraceae; genus Roseimarinus. The sequence goes on from JAQIDF010000338.1 coordinate 2,985, forward strand.
GCCGATGCTAAAGACCGGAAAATTGCTGTAAGCGGTTGGCAGGAAGATTCAAATGAAGAGATAATTCCTTTCATCAGGTCATACACCGAAAAAGGGATATCAAAGGTAATATCGACCGATATTGCGCGAGATGGTATGCTTACCGGGCCAAGTATTGATCTGTATAAAGAAATCCTGAGCAACTTTCCTTCACTCGAACTCATTGCCAGCGGTGGAATTGCCACCATGAGAGACATCTACGAATTGGATGAGATGGGCGTTCCGGGCGTAATTACCGGTAAAGCCATTTACGAGAATCGGATTTCTTTGAAAGAAATTGAAGATTTCTTCAAATAATTAGCCCTTTTTGGCTAATTTATCAACAATTACCCTTTTTAGGCTAATACTTTGCATGTTGATATTAAATAGTATATATTTGACTTGTAAGGTAAACATATAATTATCTCTGAATCAAACACAACAAAGTTCTCATACTATCTACCGATGAACTGATATGAAGAAATATAAAAACATAGCTATAATCACAGGGGATCTTGTAAAGTCATCGAACATAAGTTCAGATCAATTGAAGCAAATGAACGATAAACTCGATATTTTTCTTGAAAAAAACCCGAATGTGATGTTGCCCCTTGCATATTATAGGGGAGATAGCTTTCAGTTAATGGTTGAACCGGCAAAATCGGCAGAAATAGCATTAATCATTCAATCAATTGTTTTATCAACCACAGAAACACTTGCGCGAATAAGTATAGGAATCGGCTCAGCATCAAAAGTTATTACCGGCAATGTACTCCAATCTGAAGGAGAAGCTTTTCATCTTTCGGGACACCAGCTTGACAAAATGAAAGATGAAGGTAGGATATTTAAAATAGCTACTCAGTCAAAAATCCATCAACCAATGCTTGCGGGTTCATTTCATCTGACCGAAAACATTATTTCCGGTTGGAAGACCGGACAAGCATCAGTAGTTTCGCTGGTTACACGCTGTAAAACACAAAAAGAAATAGCATGGAAACTAAACATAAACGAATCATCTGTTAGCAAAGCACTGAAGTCGGCTGGATGGGCTGCAATTAAAAGCTTTTTAGAAGGCTACGAACAAACAATAAAAATGATCTAAAATGAACACCCTCTTTTACGCCATGCTCACCGGACATCTGATTGCCGATTTCTGGCTGCAACCCTCAAAATGGGTTATGTGCAAAAAAGAAAATGGATGGAAATCAAAACACCTTATTTATCATGCATTAATTGCAGCAATATTACCGACACTATTTACTTTAAGAGTTGAAAACTGGTGGTTTATTCCGATCATTTTTATTAGCCATTATGCAATCGATAGTGTAAAATCGCGGGTTAAAGACAATATTTTTACTTTTATAAGCGACCAGACAATCCACATTGCCATACTTTGGTTATTGTCATATTTTGCTTTTATCCCGGCCAGCAACGAATTGAGTGAAGCTTTTTGGGTTTATGCAGCTGGTTTTTTATTGGTTAACACACCATCAGGATTTTTAATTGGTAAATTCTTAAAACCCATAACAAAGTCAGATAACGAAAATATTAAGAATAACGCCTCGGCATGGATTGGAATCTTTGAAAGAATACTAATCATTATCTTTGTGGTTTCAGGAGAGTTTCAGGCAATTGGTTTTCTCGTCGCTGCAAAATCAATTTTCCGGTTTAACGATGTAAAAGGAGAAAACAACTCAAAAGCCGAATATTTTCTTCTTGGTACGTTGGTCTCTTTTTTATTAGCGATATTGGTGGGTATGAGCATAAAACATCTGGTATAATTGTACTTAAAGATAAACCCTTATCGTTGATAAAAACTATAGAATTATTTGTGTTTAAAAATAAAAAAATGCTTGCAAAACGAATCATACCCTGCCTCGATATAAAAGACGGACAGACCGTTAAAGGCATCAACTTTGTTGGAATTAAAGCTGTGGGCGACCCGGTTGAGCTGGGCGCACTATACGCCGAACAGGGAGCCGACGAACTGGTTTTCCTTGACATCACTGCAACGCACGAAGGACGTAAAACCTTTGTTGATCTGGTAAAACGCATTGCCCGTGAAATAAATATCCCGTTTACCGTGGGCGGTGGCATCAGCGAACTGAAAGATGCTGATGCTTTACTGAGTGCCGGAGCCGACAAGGTCTCCATCAACTCATCGGCAGTGCGCAACCCAAAGCTGATTGACGAAATGGCGCTCAATTTCGGAACGCAGTTCGTGGTTGTAGCCATAGATGCCAAAAATTATGACGGACACTGGACAGTTACCGTTAATGGGGGTCGCATCCCCACCGACAAAGAATTGTTCAGCTGGGCAAAAGAAGCGGAAGATCGTGGTGCCGGCGAAATACTTTTTACCAGCATGGATCACGACGGAACGAAAAACGGCTTTGCCAACAAAGAACTGGCGCACATGGCTGAAATGCTCAAAATCCCAATCATTGCCTCGGGTGGTGCCGGGAATATGGAACATTTTGTAGATGTTTTCACCAAAGGGAAAGCCGATGCCGGACTGGCAGCCAGTATTTTTCATTATAAAGAAATTGCCATACCCGATTTGAAAAACTTTTTGAATAAGAAAGGAATTCCGGTAAGAATATAACATGAACGAAGTGGAAATCACATACAAAGACGGGGCTTTTGTCAATCACTCTCAACACAACACCAAACCGCATGATGGAATAACCATCTACGAAGTATTGAGAATTATTGAAGGAAAACCACTTTTCTTTGACGAGCATTTTGAGCGCCTGAAAAATTCGTGCGATAAAATATCACAAACTTGTCCGGTTGAGCATGCTGAATTGTATAAAATCTTAATTAAACTTTCGACAAAGAACAAGATACAAACAGGCAATATTAAAATTGAGGTCAGGTTTAAAAAGGACAACCGCAGCATTTTAATTCATTTTATACCCCATGCTTACCCAACTCCCGAAATGTATAATAATGGAGTGAAGGTAGGATTCTTACATGCTGAAAGACATCAACCGGAGATTAAAACCGACCAGCCTGAAGTTCGTAACAAGGCAAATCAAATCATTAAAGAAAACAACCTTTATGAAGTTTTACTCGTGAATCATGAGAATGAAATAACCGAAGGAAGTCGTTCCAATATTTTCTTCATTTCGGGCAAAAAGCTCATAACGCCACCACTCAACCAGGTATTAAAAGGGATAACACTATGTAAGGGGCTTGAAATTGCCCGCGACCTTGAAATTCAAGTGGTATATAAAAACCTAAAATCAGACGAACTGCAACATGCCGAATCGATGTTTCTGACCGGCACATCACCCAAAATACTCCCCATATCCCAAGCAGGAAATTACAGGTTCAATGTTAACCATCCGCTTTTAAAAGAAATCTTCAATGAGTATGAGAAAATACTCATTGAAGATTTAAAATTATATTGAACTCACGTTTAAGAATTCTTCATAGAAATGAAATCCTGTGCTATTTTACATTTAAAACCGGTAGCTCATTTTAATTCTTACACGATTATTGAAAGAATAATTTCCAAAAAAGCTTTCGTCTGCACCACCCAAAATATCGGCCTGAACTGAAAAACAAAGACCGCCGGTTGCCGTATAACTAACTCCCGGGTTAATGAAATATCCATCAGCATCAAAATTATAAATCCCCATCGCACTTAACGACAATCCATTATGGAAAGTCCAATCAATGTTCCCCATTGGTGAATTGGTAAACAAATGGCGTAAATCGAAATCTTCGTAGTCGCCTCCATCAATGTTATAATCGTAAATATATTGCATAATAACCCTTAACGAACTACTACTCAACACTATATTTTTATCAACACCTGCAACAGTCTGCACATATTTTTCAGCGTTAACATCATCATCTTCAGGAATAAACAAAGCTGATTCACCTCTGAAAGCCCATCCCCACGGGAGCATAAATACAAGTTCAGCACCAATAACCTGTTGGCGCCGGTAATTTTCAATCAATACCATCCCTTGCTCAGGCGAATTGTCACGGTTCATATCAGGAATATAACCGGGTAAATGATCGTAACCATTGAAATAACTAAATGCAAGGTCAGTCCCCGGCAATCTTTTTCTTATGCGCAATCCAAACTCACCGTTTGCCAAGGTTTTATTTGGTTCATTTTTCTTAATGTTTAAAAGGTCAATATCGTCAAGAGGAGCATGTAGCCCCATCATTTTTGCAGATGGAAACCAGCGACTGTCAATGTCGGGTAAAACACCGAACGAAGCAACGGGTGTGTATATCGCATCAATATCGGCCATATTAAAAAACCACTGCAATCTTAGGGCATACACACCGATAGTTTCATCATCGGTTTCGAGCAAGTCGCTATAATCAATCGGGTTAATGTTGTTTACCGGATTGATCCCATCGGTTGTACCCCAGCTAATTATTTGTTTGCCCATGGTAACATCAAGGCTCCCGAATCGTTTTCTTGCCCACAATTCGTCTATCCACAAACGCTTTCGCGATGCATCTGAAAGGTCTTCCCTTAATTCACTTACAGCGCTCCACTGCACCGGGCTTTCACGTTTCGATGATAATTCAACTTGCAGCAATCCTTCGTTACGGCCATTAATATTGTCCTGTTTATCACTAAAATAACTAAAATTACTGTAGTGTAGTTTTCCGCTCATATAGAAGCGATCCTGAGCTAAGCCTAACAATGGAGTAGTGCTTAATAATGTCAGAAAAACCAATAATTTGAGTTTATTCATAATGCTTTAGTTATTTTCAAGGTTACGAATGGTAAAAATCCCGGAATCTAATCCTTTGTTTATTTGATAATTTCTAAATAAAAGAACCGTTGAAGTTCCTTTTTGTAAATCTTTCATTTCGTAGCGGTGTGCACGTAGTTTACTTGTCCCATCAATGACTTTAAAATCTGAGCATTTCAACTGCTTAACATGTTTTTCATTCGTGCTGTAATAATCAGTTTTTATCATCATATTGTTCGAAGCATCGATGAAGATTAATCGTTTAGCATACCCCGTTTCCTTAATTCTATCCTCCGAATTGTAGCAGGCTTCAATTACTTTAAGCTTCCTGCCATTATCATTCGCTACAGCTTCAATAAGCTTATAGGTACTGTTATCGGTATTTTCATTTCCAATATCGGCATAGCTGAAATCACTGCCCATAAAACTGCTGCTTTTTTCATTCGATGATATACGCCGGGAACGTCTTAACACAGGAAGATAAAGCCACTGATCTTCAGCCTCGCTACTTCGCTCGATTGAAAGAAAGGCTGTACCTGCAATATCGGCAGGTGCATTAAAAACGATATACGATGAAGAAAGTCCTTCTGCATCTTCCATGGTACTCCATAGCAGTTTTCGCTCGCGCATGTTGCCATTCTTTGAAAATAACTGCATGGTAAGCGTTACCTTTTGATCGTTCACTTCCGTCTGCTTATCGTATCGTTCTATCCATTCGCGTCCGTTTTGACTAAATAGGTCTAGCGTTATTAAGGTTAACGTAATTAATATTAATGACTTCATTGTTATTTATTTTTTGAGTTGAACAATTTACTTTTTTCCAGCACCACCGGCGATATAAATAAATCGCCGGCCAGAGCTGCGATGATGGCCGAAGCCGACATTAATCCGAAATCCATAATGAATTTGCTGTTTGAGAAGGCCAGAATTCCAAATCCAAGAGCCAAAATCAGCGAAGTTGTAGCAAGCGCCGATCCGGTTTTAATCAAGGTATTTCTAATGGCTTTACTGTTAACTACACCAATATTTTTCTCACTTTTAAACCCGTAAAAAACATGAATCGTATCATCCACAACAATCCCAATGGTAATAGCAGCAATAATCGATGTAGCCATATTAAGGCCTATCCCGATAATCCCCATTAAACCAAGGAAGAAAACGATAGGGAAAACATTAGGAAAAATGCTTAACAGTCCACCTTTTATCCCAAACAGAAAAAACATCATAACTAGAATAATCGCCAACGCCAGCATTATACTTTCTATTTGTGTACTTATCAGGCTGTCATTGATATGCGCCAGCAACATCCCAAAGCCGGTAACCGTATATTCCGGAGCATTTACATTACCGGCAAGATCAGTTAGTTCAGCCACAAATTTCTTCTGCTCTGTGTTCGGCATTTCTTTTGTACGAATGGTTATCCGGGCTTTCGAATACTTTTCGTCAACAAAAGAAAACAATTCGCCCCCTCCTGAAATTTCATAAAGAAAAAGGTACTGAGCTACCTCGTTTGATGTAGAAGGAATTCGGTAATAATTTTCATCATCGGCATGAAGTGCCCTGTTGATCGTTTTCAACATGGTGTTTAACCCAAAAATCTTTAATACATTATCGTTTTTCTCAATTTCTCGTTGTAATTCTTCAATACGTTCAAGTATCTCAGGATTCTTAAATGAATTTTCATTTCCGCTGAATATTAATTCAAAAGAACTAATCCCGGAAAGATTTTCATCAATAAAGCGAATGTCATTGCGCAGTTTGGTGTCTTCTTTGGCAAACGAAGCCATTGAACCCTCAACCTGGATTGCAGGGATAAAAACTGCACTGCCAATTGTAATAGCGAGAAAAAATAAAATCACCTTCCACGTATGTTTTTTATTTAAAAAATCAATCCGTGTAAAGAAACCGGCCATCCTTTCGTTATTGTGAATTACGCTGTTCTCCTTAAAAATGCTGGCTCCAACCAGAACTCCCGGAACGATAATCATCGACAATACAAAAGCAATTAGAACACCAAATGCTGCAAATGCCCCCATTTGTTTAATACCAGTTACATTACTCACCATTAGCGATCCGAACCCTATGGCTGTTGTTATTGCAGCCGAAAAACATGGAACAATAACGGCTTTGAGTGTGATTTTCATGGCTTTGTAATTATCAGATTCCCCGGGTCGTACTTTTTTATAATGATTAATAATGTGTACCGAGTTAGCCATCCCGATAACCATAATCAACGGAAAGAGCGTAATTGAGACAGGGGTCATTGAAATGTTTGTCCATCCCTTTAACCCAATAACCCAGAGAACTGACAGCAATATTGGTATAAGTGGCACTAAAGTAGTAGCCAGAGTGCGGTAAAACAAAAGCAAAATAAGTGCACATAATACAACTGATAGCGGAAACAACAATTCCAGATCAGCGTGCATCATTTGTTCTACAGAGGCATCGGTAACAATATCCCCACCTATTATAATATCCCGATCGTTTAGCTTCTTTTCTTCATTCACCAGCTGTTTCAATGCCTCAAAAAGTTGATTGTGTATTTCATCGCTGCCTCCTGTAAACATTCCCGGTACAGATATTAAAAGCGCAGTAACCTTATAATCGTCTGATAAATATACGCCTTCAACAAGCGGATTGTCAGTTGATGCAGCTTTGGCTTTTTCTGCATCATAACCTCCCACTGCATTCAGGTCAACAACCGGTTTAACTTCAATCCCTGAAGGCACACCAACAATATTTTCGCAATTTATCAGCGAATTCACTTCGGTTACACCCGGTAGTTTTTCCAATTTATTGTGCAACGTTTCCAGATACTTTATCTCATCAATCGAAAAAATATCGGGCGATTCATACGCAACAACAATTCCCTCTTCCGATTCAAATTGTTTTTGAAATTCGCGGTATGTGATCAAAACACTATCGGTTGGAGAGATGAAAGTCTCCTCATCTTCGCGCATTTCTACTTTCCCTATTTTTAAGGAAAAAGCAACTGAAATCAAAGCTATTATTACAAATAGCAATTTTCGTTTTTTTAGAAGTAATTCAATGGTCTTCATTTTCTTTAGTTTGATTTAACTAACTATAAAATTTAACAAAAAAAATTAATCGAATGCCTGTATGGCCTTATTCAAAAGCACAATCAGAATATCTTTCTCTGAATCAGTAAGTTTACATGTCATCTGTTGTGCAATGGCATGGTGAACGTTCGCATGCAACTGGCCGGCCTCTTTACCCTTTTGAGTAAGATGTACATTCGCTGAACGTTTATCCGTTTCCGATTTCACCTTTTTGACATATCCCTTATCAGCAAGTCTGTCGATCATCACTGACGTTGAGGGATTCGTAATTTTTAACCTTTCAGACAACTCTGACACAGTTGGATTCTCAAGCTCATTGACCAATTCGATACACTGTAGCTGCTTAACAGACAACTCCTCAATGGCTGATTTCTTTTTTAAATCAGCTTCAAGTTGTTCACTTTTACTCAACAACACATCGATTAATTGATCAAGATTTAAGTCCATATTCGATTATTTTTTGGCAAATATAATATAGTTAGTTCTATCTAACTAATATAAATCAATATTTTTTCAAATTTATTTTTATTCATGCAGGACCTGAATCCTTACAGGTACTGCATGAATTTATTAATATCCCAACAGCGAAAGCATTTTCGCGCCATATCGCCTGCCCATTATCCTGTAACCTTCTGAAGTGAAATGTGCTTTGTCGTCTTGCACGTCGCAACCATCAGAAGAAATTACATGTGCCGTGGGTATTGTGTTGGGCAATTTATTGATAATGGGGTTCATCGCCGAGCAACAACCGCCTACTTCAGCTCCAACAACTTCACCGGCAAGCAAAGGGGTTGATTCAGCCTCAAGCGAGAGCTCTGCCAACATATCGTTATAAATCTTCTTCACATACAATGGCCAATGTTCATCGCCTGTATTGGTTTCCCCCTGGTGTAAAAGAATTCCTTTTATTACACCATCTTTACGGGCTTGTGCGGCTAAATCAAGCAGGTACTGATAAGGATTCCAATCGTATGATTTCACCTTATCCACAAACCAATCTTCAGCATAAGTAGAGTCATAATCCTGATATATATCTTTATCAAATATCCGTATGTCACACCCGCCAATGGCAACGGTTACAATTCCTACGGTTATACTGTCAGGCAAATTTTCTACCATTGTCCTCCCAAAATAATCGACTACCGAAAGCCCCGAGTTGCATTGACAAACAGGTGGCACAGCATCGTACCACTGCCCTTTGGTTCTTTCAAGGTTAGGACAGTCAATGGCCTGGAATGTTTTAAAACGGCTGTCAACAGTTTTGTCCTGAGCCTCAATAGGCCCGACACCCTCCATATTTGACTGGCCAAAACATAAATAAATATAAAAGTTTGGATCTTGAGCGAATACACCTGTTACAGATAAAAGAAGAAATCCAATTAAAAAGGTTTTTAGGTTTTTCATAAGTATGGTTTAAATATTATACGTTTCACTTTTTTCAGTCAAAAGTAACACTTACATGAGAATTTTAACAAAAATCTTACATTGAATTATCATGGAAAGACTCAGGAGTAACTTTTCAGCGCAATATTTGCCAATAAAAGCTATTTGATTCAACATGAAGAGGATGAAGAAGTATCTTTGTTTTTACAAAAACGGTGGCAAACACTATTAGCCACCACATTAACTTCCAAAGAAAAAGCCTCCCACATCCGTGAGAGGCCCAAAAAACTATCCCCAAACTAAAACGCCAAACCAGAAAGGTTTGACAAATCAAAAATAACACTTATTTCTTATTAATGCAAATCTAATTTTACAAGTATTTTTACAATAGCTGATGCAGTCGCCTTTATTTGTATTGCCCTTAATTTGTCTTATTTTCGTCATATCTCTTTTAACCTCTACTCATGGCAACTAACAAAAATGCAACAATACGCTACCAAACCCTCGACCGGTGTTTCCGGAACCCCGGAAGAAAATACTTCATTGATGATTTAATTAAAGCATGCAACGAAGCTTTGTTGGATATCGCCCCCGATTCTTCCGGAGTAAAACGCCGTCAAATATTCGACGATATTAAATTCATGCGCGATTCTCGTGGCTTCGATGCACCCATCGAATCTTTCAAAGACGGTAAAAAAGCTTTTTACCGGTACAGCAACATCAATTTTTCTATCAATAATCAACCCCTCAACGAACAGGAAGCCCAGCAATTAAGAGAAGCTATTCTTACACTTTCACGTTTCAAAGGTTTACCCCAGTTTAACTGGATTGAAGAAATGCAATTAAGGCTTGAACATACCTTTAACCTGAAAAACACGTGCAAAGCCATCGAGTTCGAAGAAAACCCCTACCTCAAAGGACGTGATTTCATAAGCATTATCTACCATTCAATTATCAACAGCCAGACTTTGGATATTCATTACAAACCCTTTAACATCGATGAAATCAACACTACCGTTTCGCCTTACTACCTAAAAGAATTCAACAACCGGTGGTTTCTTTTTGGACTCAACCACTCCGAAAACCAAATAATGAACATGGCACTCGACCGCATCGTAAACCTCAACACCTCAAACAAAAATTACATCATAAACCTCAACATCGATTTTGAAGAATATTTTGAAGATGTGGTAGGCGTTTCTGTTCCATACAATGCCGAACCTGAGAAAGTTGTTTTAAAAATTGATACCGTACTGTGGCCTTACATCGAAACCAAACCCATACATGGATCCCAAAAAATAAAAGAACAAAATCCGGATTTTACAATCATTGAACTTCTCATCATTCCAAACTATGAATTTGAATCCCTCATATTCTCCTTCTTCGACAAAGTTGAAGTCATCCAACCCCTGCACCTCCGCAACCAAATCAAAACCAAAATCCAAAACCTCTACAAAAAATACTAATTCACGCCACGAAGTGGCAAAATTTGAATCACCCCCGGAGCTGACGGAACCGGGGATTGAAGAATACCCCATGACCCCAGCCCCGAAGTGGGCTGAATAAACCAATGACTACTGACCAATTACTTTTTCCTGTGCACTTCCACCGCACACATCCAACTAACCTTTGTTTCATGTAAAACTTAAAATCTATTAATCATGAAACTTAAAAACGTTATTTTATTTATTCTTATCGCCATGATGGCTACAAGCTGTATGATGTACAAAGGGTATTACGACATGGGCTTACAGGAAGTCGAGCGCCCCGAAAATGCTGAAGAACAATACGGCGAATCGAAAATTGTAACACTCGAAGAAGATGGCAAATCGAAAATCAGCTACGAAGATGAACTCATTAAAATTGTATGGCTCCCCCTTTCAACCCAATTCTCGTTTAACCTCAAAAACAAAACCGACCACTCCATCAAAATCATTTGGGATGAAGCAGTTTATGTTGATGAAAACGGCTCCAGTGGCAGGGTAATGCACTCGGGCGTGAAGTACACCGACCGCAATAACCCACAACCACCAACAATCGTCGTTAAAAATGCCAACATCGATGATATTATTGTTCCAACCGATAACATTTACTACGTAAGCGGACAATATGGAGGTTGGCAAACAAAGCCCCTGCTGCCAAACAAAGCAAACACCGAGGAAGAATTAAACACCCTCACCCAAAGCTATATCGATAAAAAGGTACAGGTAGTTTTACCCATTGAAATTGAAGACACCGTAAACGAGTACATTTTTAAGTTTAAGGTAGATGATTTTAAAAAGTTATAAAACGCCTGTGTTAATATCAATACCGCAATAAAAAGCCGTTTCCCACCCAAAAAAATTATATTTGCAGGTACTGTGCTTAATCAGGGTATTCAGCTCCGGACTGTATCCGTTGTGATGG
>JAQIDF010000034.1 GCA_027858145.1 Prolixibacteraceae bacterium
ACAAGCAACGTCGGATCCAGCCTTTTATCAAAATGATTGGCCATATAGCCCATCTTCCCATTATAGTTTGATGCCAGATAATTTTTAAAATGTTGTTCCTCTGCATCTAGCCTCCGGGCATGAGCAATACCACAAGCCTGAAAACCCAGCTCAGTGGCTTTTTGCTTAATAAGTGTCGATTTTGATTGTTGATCCATTGCTAAAAGTTCCAAAAATTACTCAATGAATGCAAACATACTATATCATCATTAAATTTATTCGCTCCAATGTACAATATTTTATATATTTACATCACAAATTTATAACCTGATTAATAGAATTACCTAACTATGAAACCTTCAATATTTAGTCAACTCTTCTTTGTTTTATTCATCGCAATTCTTTCGGGGTGTACTCCCAGGAATGAAACACTTACCGTGATAGGCAAAAATCTTTACGATGTGAACAACGAACAAGTTGTTTTGCGCGGAATAAACGAAATGTTCATCTGGTCGGACGATGTTACCGGCGAAATTTTAATGCCCGAAATTGCAAAGACAGGAGCCAACGCCGTTCGCATTGTATGGCTCAGCGATGAGGACAGTCCTAAAGCCACTCCGCAACATCTCGATATTGCCATACAAAACTGCATCGACAATGGCATGTTTCCCATGCCTGAGCTACATGGTGCAACCGGCGAATTCAGCAAATTGCAAAACCAGGTTGACTACTGGGTGAAACCCGAAGTAGTGGCTGTACTGAAAAAGCACGAGCCTTACATTATGATTAATATTGCCAATGAATGTGGTGCCCATGGTGTTGAAGCCGAAGAATTTATCGCCAGCTATAAGAAAGCGATCGAGCGCATACGGAAAACCGGACTTAAATGCCCGTTGGTTATCGATGCTTCGGGTTGGGGTCAAGATCTTGAAATACTTTTGGAAACCGGCCCTGAATTATTAGAGCACGATCCTTTTCAGAACATTCTACTCTCGGTGCATATGTGGTGGGTGGCTGATGACGGCTCTACTGAACGTATTGTTAACGGCATTGAACGTTCGGTTGAGCAAGAACTCCCCTTAATTGTAGGCGAATTTGCCCCTATGGGCGTGGGCTGCAAACGCTCAATCGACTATAAAACCATTATGGAAAAGTGTGAAAAACACAACATCGGATGGCTTGCATGGTCGTGGGGCGGTTCTCAAAACGGTGATTGTGCCGAAATGGACATGACGCGCGGGAAACAAAGAGGTTTATACGAAGGCCTTACCGACTGGGGACTTGAAGTTGCTGTTACCAACCCGTACAGCATTCAAAATACTTCGAAGAAAACCAGGTTCCTGAAAGAAATGGCAAACAACAAATAACTGATTATCGGTAATTTACACCACACAATCCAAGTCAAACAACTTCTTTATAATCAGGCACCTCGCGTAAAAAAGAATATTGCCGCGACATAAAATCAACACGGCAGCAATAATGGTCTATTCCGTTGGTGACCAGTAAATACGGGACTTTAAGTTCGAAGTTATAAACGGCTATCTGATCAAACACTTTCTGATCGATCTCCACATCCGGTGCCTTGCATTCAACCAACAATACCGGGTTTGCAGTTTTATTGTATGCAACTAAATCGTATCTGAATTCGCGGTTATTTACTTTGATACCTTTTTCTACCGACAGTAAACTTCCTGGATATTTTTTATAATCGCGCAAATAATGCAGACAGCGCTGACGAACCCACTCTTCAGGCGTTAGCACTACATACTTTTTTCTTGACACATCAAGAACATGAATCTTTCCTCTTATTTCTTTAAAACGCAGTTCAGCATCCGGAAAATTCAATATTGGTAACTTAATTGACATTGGTATGAACAATTTGGTTCAAAACTAATTATTTTAACCTAACCATCGTGATGGATTATTTGTATTTTTGCCATTACAAGGTTGAGAAACTGTTTAAGTTTTATCCTTCGGGATGTTTTTTTTGTCTTGAGCCCTTACACTTCTTCAAAATCTCCTCATATAGCGGTGCTATTATCGTCAATTTTGAATAATTTCAGTTTTACTTTGCGCATATAAAACATTTGCACACAAAACAATCAAGGTTATCAGGTGCCGATTCGTTCTTGTAATTAATTAAACGAACCATTCCCTTAATTTTTGATTTCGATAGAGCAAATCCATTGGACTGAAGCCAGCCTTTGGGTTCGACCTGGCAATATGCAGGTACATCAGGGTGGTACGGATATCGGCATGACCCATCTGGTTTTTCAGGCTGATAA
>JAQIDF010000365.1 GCA_027858145.1 Prolixibacteraceae bacterium
TAACCGGTGGTTCAATCTGCTCTACAGAGCTACTTTTTAACATTGGGTTACTACCATCAACACTGGCTTTAAAGGTTGCACCATTGCATAATTTAAAACCTGATTCCAGTTTTATTGATGTTCCAGCTTCCATATTCACTATTGTACCCGGGTTAATGATAAAGTCTCCGGTATCTTGATGTTTTTCGTTGCCCCAGGGTTGCGTATTGCTGCCTACTGTTATGGAATTTGATGCTTCAAAATCACGATCATGATTCAGTGTTCTATTTTGAAGATACATATTGGAAGACATTATCTCTCGATTCCAAAAATCCTGTTGATAAGTGCTAAATATATAACTTGCATACATTGTTGCATGATATCTATTATTTCCATCAATATAAATATCATCAAACGGTGTTAATCCATTGGCGATAATGGCATCTTCGTTGTTATTAAAAAAATCAAAATAGCCTGCATCATATATTGAATTTGAGATATCAATGGCGCTTAAGGTTGGCACAAAAGTAAATTTAACATGACCACTATAACCATACTCGTTATAAGCAACATTTATATAAGAACCTGGAGCATTTGTATAAAGTTTATTGTCCAAATTTTCATTTCTGCTCTTATAAATCCACCTTTTAAACGGCAATACTTCATATATCCCCACCCTGGAAACCCGTTGTGTTTGATTTTTTAAAGAATACCAAGTGGCAGCCTGATAGATGCCTATTCCAAGGCTTATTGTATGATCAAATATTTCACTTCCAGGAATTGCAGGATATCCCATATAATCAGCATCATTACTACCATTTACTATAGCAACATTTCGACATAAACCCGGATATCCCAAATTATCGAGATACGATCTAAATTCTTGGTGAACATTGTTCAAATAATGCCTATAATGCCGTGATAGCATTTGCCTTGCTGCTACAGAATTTAATTGTGACATTAAAAAAGTTGCTGATGGTAAACTTCCCGAAGAAAACATATCAACAAATATTGATGCCACTAATGAACCAATCATAATATTTCCTGAATATGTATATAAATCATGAATTGCCCATTGAATCCCTTCAGGGATATAGGCACCTTTAAATGGAGAATCATAGGGCACATACAAACCAATTTGATGATCGTACCCGCTATTCTCTAAATTTTTTAGTGCTATACGCCCAATTATTCCGCCCATGCTTTCGCCAATATATACACCTTCATAGTTTCCTTCTTTTGCATTATTGATCTCCTGTATCAAATCGGCTAATACGCCTGCATTATCTTGTAACGATTGACCTGCATCATCATAATCAATGTAAAAAATATCGTAGCCATTAGCTTTTAATGTACTTGTCCTGCCAGACCATTTGCTTTTAAGATCAGACTTACTTTGATCATTCAATACATCAAAGCCTTCGGATATAATAATTGGCTTATCTAATTTACCATCTACACCTTCATCATAAAGATAATCAAGCCCGTTAACATTAAAATTAACGGTTGTGCTTTTTAGTACCGGCTCTGTTTCAAGTGTTTTTATATCAATATATGAATAAGATATTAAAGTGTCGCCTCCCTCTATAAGCCTGAAACAAATGCTTTTTTCACCTACGCAATCGTATTCAACATTAATCTGCCGACTTTGATTTAAGTCAACCGGTATAAAACCTCGCGAGTCGGAAAAATCAATATCCAAACGTACATCTTCTCCCTTGCTATTAAAGTAATACAACTCGGGCGACCAACTAAATGTTATATGGCCTGAATAAGCTTTATGTTTTAATACATTACCCGCAAAAATTGTCATCGGTTCATATACAACTGTCACATTGTTTTTTACATATTCTTCTACCATTTTATGCTGTATAAAATCGCCGGTAAAATTAAGTACAGATATTGGTATTACAGATTCATCGATGGCCGATATCTTTTCTTCAGGAAGAATAAGCTTATCAACTCCTGCTCGCTGATCAATTTTTGAAGCATCAATACATTTAAGCATATGACTCCATAAATTATTACTTGTAATAACAGGCATACCGCTATTCCACTCTTCCAAACTATTTAATATTACAAAACCACGGTTAAACAAATAATTGCTTTTCATGTCTGAATGGTCGAGTTCGTCATAGAAAGTCCTAATTTCTTTTACCATTTCTGTTTCATCAGGTTCGTCTGAACTTCCAAATGAAACAATCGGTAAAATAACACTTAAAAATAAAAGGATTTGTCTCATATCAATCATTTTCAAGGTTATTTACTTTTCATTAATTCCAATTTAGCCAAACGTTTCTCAATTTCTATCAACTGCTTGTTTTGGCTTTCAATTTCGGCTTGCTGTGTTTTTACAGCCTCAAGCAATACCGGTATCAGCTCAGTATAAAATATTGATTTCACACCCGAGTCGTTTGTAAAAACCATGTCGGGGTAAATTTTTTCTACATCCTGTGCTAAAAAGCCATAATGCGTTTTTTTCTTTTTACTGTCGTTAGCTTTATCACGTTTCAAATGGTAAGTTACCCCATTAATTTTTTTCAGCTTGTCTATCTGATTATCCATTGTAATAATGTCCTCTTTAAGTGTAGAATCGGAATGTACAGCAACACCATTTACTGTAACGGTTCCGTCACCAAAAACTTTAAAAACCGAGTTCCAACTATTATCAACTACAGTTAACCCTCTCTGTGTATCATTACTAACTTTAGAAACAATTCCTCCGATCCAGTTTGACGTTGAATTTTGTTGATATAATAAATCTCCTCCACCCAATAATGACAAAAATCCATTTCCATTTTTTAAACGCACAACATCGTCTGTTACTTCAACTTCCTGGGCTTTCAATTGACTTGGTATCAGCACTAAAAACAATAAAATGATTTGCAATAATAATAAAACTAACTTTTTCATAACTTTGTAAAGTTTAAAGCCCCAGGGGTTGCAGCCCACGGGGCTTGGTTTAACATTAATTATCTGAAAGCAGCAATGCCGTTTTGGCATTGCTGCTTTCTATTTTTTATTTCTTAAGAAAACGCTTTGTGAAAGTTTTTTCTTTTGTTGACATTCTTAAAATATAACTTCCGGGGTGCATATTCGATATATCTAAATTGTTTTGAGTACCTCCCATTGTTATTTCTTTGATTTTTTTACCATTTATATCAAATACTGAAACATTATAAGGTTCACGAGACAAAGATTTATTGACATAAATCTTTAGTACATCATCAGCCGGGTTGGGATAAAATAAAACTTCTTCATTTATATTATAAGCTTCATTATTTGTAAGAGCAACATCAACAAAAGCAGATTTAGTATAACTCACATAACTCTTATATAGTTTTTCTTCACCAAAACAGTCTGTAACCCACAAAGATACGTAGTAAGTCACTAGTGGCTTGGTCCCTTCTCCATCCCACAGTACTACTTCACCGTTCTCATATACAGGTAAATTTTCATCATAATATATCTGATCTCCATCTTCGTCTACAATATTTATATCATATTCAGTCACATATGAAAACAATGCTGGATAAAAAATATTTACACCACCATCATTTGTGTAAAATCTATGTGGCATACTAACACATGCAGGCTGACATCCCTGAAAAGGTTCATATCGCTGAGATGGCACTACCTGTGCTTTAAATGTAGCATTAGTCGAGACTTTAAAACTTTTAAGTGAAATCGTTTCACCTGATGTTAGAACATAATCATTATCAGCAAATTCCAATTGCTCTGCCCCACCATCTACCAACAATGCAAACCGGGCATTAATTTCTGACTGGCCTGACCGATCAAATATATCTGCTTTATCATTTAGAGCCAACTCATCAGCCATACCACAAGGCTGGCAACTGCCACCACAATCTACTCCTGTCTCA
This sequence comes from Prolixibacteraceae bacterium, assembly GCA_027858145.1. Taxonomy (GTDB): domain Bacteria; phylum Bacteroidota; class Bacteroidia; order Bacteroidales; family Prolixibacteraceae; genus Roseimarinus. Next base: position 3,864 of record JAQIDF010000365.1, read on the forward strand.
TCACCATCTTCGATACAGTTTGAACAATGATCGGGCAAGGCTTCTGTTGTTGGTTGGGACGATGACTGACTATATTTCATGGCCGGATTAAGAGAATTTTGAATATCTGTATTCCAAAATAAATCGCTAAACATACCACAATGGGTAACCTGATTTTCATCACCACACGTGAACGACCCGATTCCTGTTTGAACAGCCCACCCTACGGCTTTAACGCTCCCCAATGACGGATCTCCCCAAAAAACTGGCGAACCAGAAAAACCAGATTCGTTTATTCCAGTGCTGTTGTATATTTTAAAATAATTTCCATCAACATCTTCTTCACCATAACCCGAATAAGTATTAAGCGATTTCACATCACTATTTGGGTGGCCTATATATGTGTAATCTGAATTGCCCTCATAATTAAAGGAACGATCCCATCCTGCATATAATACATTGTGCACTGCCAATTGCTGAACCAGCTGATCTGATTTCAATAAAGCATAGTCTTCATTTCCTATATAATCACTTTGCCCTTCTTTGTTAAATGAGTTCCCAACAACTTCAATTGTAAACCCATCTACAATACTGCCTCGCCGTTCATACATTTCATCGCATGATTGATCTTGATAGTTCACATAAACTCTTTTCTCTTCTATGCTATTTCTCAAATCTACATTATTTGGTGCAGGTGCAAAAAAATGACCCGCTGTAATGATATAAGGATAATCTGAAAAAGAATACCCATTTGCTTTATTTATAAAAAAACCTGTCCCAGGCACAAAAGATTGATCATCCAATCTTATCCAAAGATATACAACTGCCTTTGATTCTTTGACCCAATCCTTTGTATCAGAACATGGAATTTTATTTCCACAATACCCAAATAACGAAGTTCCAAAGGCCCCACTTTTTAGGTTCATTTCATCTTCTTTTTTTTTTGAAGGATCAGGTATGTTTATGAACCTGCCATCTGAAAAGAAATAACATATTTTTTTAATCGCAAAATCAATCTGTGATGTTTCCGTTTTAGGTTCATAATACTCTATATACATCTCTTTTCCGCCTACATAAAAAGAACCTGAAAACTTATCATAATTTTTGGTGGTATATGTTTTCGGCTTCTCTATAAAAGCTCCAGTCTGATTTATACAATATGTGCTTAGAGAAGCCCCTTTGGGCAATATAAAATCCTCAAGGTAAACACTAATCCCTTTTGAAGTCGGGCTGGTTATTTTGTATAACCATAAATCCCCATGACCTAAATCAAAATGTTTTGCTTCATCTTTAAAAAAATAATTTGTAGAATCGATACACGTGCCAGCTTTTATTATTCTCCTTAATTTATCTAAGTCTGAATCATCATTATATACCCAAAAAAGAGAATCGTTATTATAGCTACCAGTTTCGTAATTGGGTGCAAGGTTCTCTGGTTGTATCTCAGCCCTGTATGGATCATTTAACGAAAAAGGTTGTGGAATTCCAAAGTTGTCGACTATAAATGGTGACTGGCTTCTTACCGGAGCTAAAGCTGCAACCATAATCATTATCAATAATAATTTTCGTTTCATTTTTTATTTGTTTAGGGTTATTATTTCAATTTTTGTTCCAATTTCGCCAATCGCTTCTCTATTTCTGATAGTTGTTTGTTTTGGTCTTCAAGCTCAATTAAACGTTTGTTTTGGCTTTCAATTTCGGCTTGCTGTGCTTTTACTGCTTCATACAGAATAGCCACAAACCCTTGGTAATCTATCGACAAATAACCATCATCATCTTCATATACCAGTTCCGGGTAAACTTTTTGTACATCCTGGGCTAAAAAACCATAATGTTTATGCTCAAAAAACAAACGATCCAGCTTTTTCATTTTCGATGTATCGGAGTCGGCTATTCCAAATTTTTTATCATTACCATTAAAATTATACTCTTTAGCTTCAATTCCTTTAAACTTAACTTTATCATGCTTTAGCTTCTCAATGTTCTTTTTCAACCGTTTATCCGAAGATGTGGTTATTGTTCCGGTAACATAAATTGAACCATTAACATGTAGTTTGGCAGAAGGATCTGTTACATTATAGCCAATACCAACTCCTCCCCAGTTACCAGTTGTAATAAGCACATCATTTCCCTGCTTGTTAAGATATAAAGGTGTAACATTCCAACTTTGCATCCAGGAATAACCCGAATTCACACCAATACTTAAACACGAGTTGCTGCTATACCAGTCGCCGATAACTAAGTTTTTGTTTCCCGGACTTGAATACTGAGGATCAATAGTTAAACGTGCATACGAAGTACCAGGTGATCCAATTATTACATTATTATTCGGACGTACTTCTAATTGCGCATG
>JAQIDF010000371.1 GCA_027858145.1 Prolixibacteraceae bacterium
CAATTCTGCAAACACCTGAAGGGGTTAGCGTAAAACCAAAAAAATAATCACAAACAATGAAACGAGTTATAATTACTAACATTTTAATGGCCATAATAGTGCTGGGTTTGAATGCCCAAAAACCTTTATTGCCGCCCTTTCCTGAGGTTCCTGAAAAACAACCTGTAAACAGTGTTGAAATGGGTGACTGGAGAACTTTCCCCGAAATTAAACTAGACATTCCTATTACCCCGGGGCCGTTCAAACCAACATGGGAATCCATCGAGAAAAATTATCCTGGTGAGCCGGAGTGGCTGCGTGAGGCAAAGTTTGGTATCTGGGTGCATTTTGGCCCGCAATCTGCCGGTGAAAGTGGCGACTGGTATGCACGTAATCTCTATAAACCGGGTCATTGGGCCTACGACAACCATCTTAAAAAGTATGGGCATCCATCTGAAGTCGGCTATAAGGAAGTGTTACGGGATTGGAACCCCACTAAACTTGACCCCGAAGCCCTTACCCGGATTTATGAAGATGCAGGTGCCCGCTTTTTGATGATTCAAGGGGTGCATCACGATAATTACGATTTGTGGGATTCACAATATCACCCGTGGAACTCAGTTAACATAGGTCCTAAACGCGATTTGCTTGGTGAATGGGCAAAAGCCTGCCGTACCAATAACATGCGCTTTGGTGTAACTTTTCACCACGAATACACCTGGTGGTGGTGGCAAACCGCTTTTGGTAGCGACAAAGAAGGTGACAAAGTGGGGGTGCCCTACGATGGAAACCTTACGCTGGCCGACGGCAAAGGTAAATGGTGGGAAGGTTACGATCCCCGCTTGCTGTATGGAATTGACCTTCGCGAATACAAGGGTATGATCAAGGCTGCCGAATCAGGTTGGTCGCCACCGCCTGCCGGCATATTTTCAAATCATCTGGATTATGCTGAATGGTATGCCACACAATGGGCTTTACGCATGATGGATGTGGTGGAGCATTACGACCCCGACTTTATCTATACTGATGGTACCGTTCAGGGGCCTTTTACAGGAAACGGTACAGGTACTGGCATTAAGGCCGATGCCATGCCACGCGTTATGGCTGATTATTATAACCGCACGCTCCAACGTCGGGGCGAGGTAAACACTTTCAGTATTGTTAAGTTCCGTCGCCCAACCAATGGTACGGTGAATACCGAAGAGCACGGTGTACCCGCCAACATCAAAACCGATCAGCCATGGATAGCCGAAGCACCCGTGGGTGATTGGTTTTACGCACCCAACTTTACTTACGACGCGGGCATGATGATACATTATATCATTGAATCCATTGCCCGCGATGGTAATGCCGTATTGTGCATATCTATGTTACCCGATGGGGCGCTGGATGATGGCAGCCGAAAAATGTTAAAGGAAGTGGGTGAATGGATGCGTCTAAACGGAGAAGCAGTTTATGGAAGTCATGCATGGAAAATACCAGGCGAAGGGGAACTAGTCGATGGTAAATTGAAAATGCTTCCGGGAGGAAAACTGGGGCGTCGTCACGCTGAGTTCGACTTCAACGAAGGTGACTTTCGTTTTACGGTTGGCAAGAACGATGTACTTTATGCGTTTAGCATGGTTGTGCCACAACCCGGTGTTCAATTGAAAATCAAATCGCTGGGCACAAATGCCGGACAACTCGACAAATCGGTCAAAAACGTTGAATTGCTTGGGTCCAAGGGTAAACTGTATTGGAAACAGGATGTCGATGGCCTTGTTATTACTTGCCCTGCAGATATGCCATATGAAACTTCTATAGTTTTTAAAATAGACTAAGCTTTGTTTTAACCACTTAAAAATGAATTGATGAAAAAAATAATTATTGTGCTGATTTTCATAGCTTTTTGTCTTGTTAGCCAAGGGCAAAAACCCATCATCCAAACCAAATACACTGCCGATCTGGCACCAATGGTTCACAACGACACCGTGTTTTTATACACCGGTCATGACGAAGATGATGCATTTGGCTTTAAAATGCATAATTGGTTGCTATATTCTTCGACCGATATGATGAATTGGACCGAGCACGATGTAGTTGCTATATTATGGTAAAAGGTGTCGATTTTTCAAAAGGAGCAAAATCCGTCGAGGTGAGTATTGCCTCGCTTTACGGCGGAGAAATCGAAATCCGTATCGATAAAACAGATGGGCCAATCATTGCAACTGTTAACGTAAACACCTCACGCAAAGGTGGTATTTGGAGATCATTTACCGCACCGGTAAACAAAAATATCAAAGGGGTGCACGATGTTTACTTTGCATTCAGGGGAGAAAAAGATTTGTTCAACTTCGATTGGTGGATGTTTAAATAAAAAATACAGTCATGAGAAAAATTCAGATTATTGTCATTTTTATGTTAGTATCCTTATTGGGGTGCCAGCCAAAGGTAAAGTATGAAAAAGTGACTGAAGGCGTAAATATTACTTTACCCGATGGAGCACTCAGCATTTATCCGGTAGCCGATAATGCTGTCAGGGTAAAGTTTTTCGAAGGGGAAGAAGAACCCGTTACTGAGTTTGTAATCACAAGCGAATACAAGGTACCTGAGTTTGATGTTTCTGGATATGGGAAACACATTAGGGTTTCGCTTAAAAACATGTATGTTGATGTGAACCGGAAAACCGGTAACCTGACTTATTTCGAAAACACCGGAAAGGTTATCCTGAGAGAGAAAGCCGGATCGAGGGTGCTTAAACCCGACTCTGTGATGGGCGAACCTTGTTACTTTGTAGAGCAAAGCTTCGAATCACCTGCCGATGAAGCCATTTTTGGATTGGGGCAATTTCAAGACGGAAATTATAATCTG
>JAQIDF010000388.1 GCA_027858145.1 Prolixibacteraceae bacterium
CTGCGTTACGCCCTTTCTGAAAACAGTCATCCCGAGAATCGGGACTCCTTGATTTTCAGAAAGGCCAAGCCTTGAAATTGAACTTTTCGATTCAAGCACTTGAAAAAAAGGTAGTTTTCTTGCTGACACTATGTACTTAGGCACTCTGCACTTATGCACTTTTTACTATGTTCCATATTGAAATTTCTGTGCCAAGTTCAAACCTCCTGACTTAATGGTCAAAAACCAAGAACTCAATCACTAATGACCAATGACTGATTGACTAATTACTGATTGCCTTTTGCAGGTTTTCATCAATAGCTTCAAGAAACTTCTCCGTACTAAGGTAATGTTCCTCTTTCATATCACGTCCGTGAATAATAAGGGCAAGGTCTTTGGTCATTTTACCACTTTCTACGGTTTCGATACATACCTTTTCAAGCTTTTCAGCGAAGTCGGTAAGATTCTGATTGTCATCTAATTTACCCCTGAAAGCTAAACCTCTTGTCCATGCAAAAATAGAAGCGATGGGGTTTGTTGAGGTAGGTTTGCCTTGCTGGTGCATTCTGAAGTGGCGGGTTACAGTACCGTGGGCAGCTTCGGCTTCCATGGTTTTGCCATCGGGCGTAACCAGTGTTGAGGTCATCAGCCCAAGTGAACCAAAACCTTGCGCAATGGTATCACTTTGCACGTCGCCATCGTAATTTTTGCAGGCCCATACAAAACCGCCGTCCCATTTCATGGCAGCAGCTACCATATCATCGATAAGCCTGTGTTCGTAAGTGATACCGGCAGCATCAAATTTATCCTTGTATTCTTTCTCAAAAACTTCCTGGAAAATATCTTTGAAGCGTCCATCATATTTTTTCAGGATGGTATTTTTTGTACTCATGTAAAGCGGCCATCCTTTATCGAGTGCCTGGTTCATACAAGCATGGGCAAAGCCACGTATCGATTCATCGGTATTGTACATAGCCATAGCTACACCGTCGCCTTCAAAATCGTAAACATCGTAGTTTTGTGGTTCGCTGCCATCTTCGGGGGTAAATGTTATGGTGAGTTTACCTTTCCCTTTGGTTACAAAATCAGTGGCTTTATACTGGTCGCCAAAAGCATGACGGCCAATGCATATTGGCTTTGTCCAGCCGGGCACCAATCTTGGAATATTGTTTATCATAATGGGTTCGCGAAAAACAGTTCCGCCCAGTATATTACGAATTGTTCCGTTGGGTGAGCGCCACATGTTTTTGAGGTCAAATTCTTTAACCCTTACCTCATCGGGAGTAATGGTAGCACATTTTATACCCACTCCGTATTCTTTTATGGCATTGGCTGCATCAACGGTAATCTGGTCATCTGTCTCGTCGCGTTTTTCAACGCCCAAATCATAATATTTAATGTCAATGTCGAGATAAGGAAGTATTAGTTTGTCTTTAATGAACTTCCAAATTACTCTTGTCATTTCGTCTCCATCCAGTTCAACTACTGGATTTATTACTTTTATTTTTTCCATATTTAATAATTATGCATTAGTTTTTTTAATCAGATTAAGGGCTGAGCCGGCTTTAAACCATTCTATTTGCTGGCTATTGTAAGTGTGGTTTGTTCGTATAACATCTTTCGTTTTATTGTTATGCAGCACTTCAATATCAATGGATTTGCCCGGTGTAAACTGGTCGAGGTTTAAAAAGTTGAAGATGTCATCTTCCTGTATTTTGTCGTAATCAGCTTCATTATCGAAAGTAATTGCGAGCATTCCCTGTTTTTTGAGGTTTGTTTCGTGGATACGGGCAAAGGATTTTACCAGCACCGCACATACGCCAAGGAAACGTGGTTCCATAGCTGCATGTTCGCGTGATGAGCCTTCGCCATAATTGTGGTCGCCAACAACTATGGTTGGAATGCCTTTAGCTTTATATTCTCTTTGGGTGGCCGGAACTTCACCATATTCACCGGTAAGTTGGCTTTTAACCTTGTTGGTTTCATCGTTAAAGTCATTAACCGCACCAATAAGGCAGTTATTCGATATGTTATCAAGGTGTCCGCGGAAACGTAACCATGGGCCGGCCATCGAGATATGGTCGGTTGTGCATTTGCCTTTTGCTTTGATGAGCAATTTGACTTCAGTAATATTTGTACCATCCCAGGGCTCAAAAGGTTTTAACAGTTGAAGCCGTTTAGAGTCGGGTTTTACATTAATTTCAACTTTTGAACCATCTTTTGCCGGAGGAACATAACCGGGGTCATCAACATCGAAACCTTTAGGCGGAAGTTCTGTTCCGGTAGGCGGGTCTAATTTTACCACCTCTCCATTTTCGTTGGTTAGTGTATCGGTAATTGGGTTGAAGCCTAGTTCACCGGCTATGGCAAGGGCGGTAACCATTTCGGGCGATGCCACGAATGCATGGGTGTTTGGATTACCGTCGGCCCGTTTTGCAAAATTGCGGTTAAACGAGTGTACAATGGTGTTTTTTTCGCCTTTTTCAGCACCTTCGCGGTTCCATTGTCCAATACACGGGCCACAGGCATTAGCAAACACACTGCCGCCAATTTCTTCAAATGTTTCAATAAAACCATCGCGCTCTATTGTATAGCGTACTTGTTCAGAGCCCGGTGTTATTGTGTATTTTGATTTTGTTTTCAGCTTTTTTTCAGCCGCTTGTTTGGCAATCGAAGCTGCACGGGAAATATCCTCGTACGATGAATTTGTACATGAGCCTATCAGCCCCACTTCAATTTTGGTTGGCCAGCCGTTTTTTTCGGCTTCTTCGCGTACTTTACTGATAGGGGTTGCCAGGTCGGGAGTGAATGGTCCGTTGATGTGTGGCTCAAGTTCCGACAAGTTAATTTCAATAACCTGATCGAAATATTTTTCAGGATTTTCGTATACTTCCTTATCCCCTGTGAGGTAATCACTGATTTCGTCGGCTGCATCCATCACTTTTTCGCGACCGGTTGCTTTCAGATAGCGGCGCATGGAATCATCGTAACCGAATGTTGAAGTGGTTGCACCAATTTCAGCTCCCATATTACAAATGGTACCCTTTCCGGTACCTGAAAGCGATTGCGCACCTTCTCCAAAATACTCAACTACAGCTCCTGTTCCGCCTTTAACGGTTAAAATACCGGCAACCTTAAGAATAATGTCTTTTGGGGCTGTCCAGCCGCTTAGTTTACCGCTTAGTTTAATCCCAATAAGTTTGGGCATTTTAAGTTCCCATGGCATGCCGGCCATAACATCAACAGCGTCGGCACCACCAACTCCTATGGCAATCATGCCTAAACCGCCAGCGTTAGGGGTATGCGAATCGGTGCCAATCATCATGCCACCAGGAAATGCGTAATTTTCGAGCACTACCTGATGGATAATGCCAGCCCCGGGTTTCCAGAAACCAAGCCCGTACTTATTCGATACAGACTCCAGAAAATTGAATACTTCATTGTTCTTGTTAAATGCTTCCTGTAAATCTTTACCAGCACCAATTCGTGCCTGGATAAGGTGGTCGGCATGTACCGTTGAGGGCACCGCTACTTTGTCCTTACCAGCCTGCATGAACTGCAGAAGCGCCATTTGTGCTGTTGCATCCTGCATGGCTACACGGTCGGGTGCAAAATCGACATAATCTTTACCCCGCTCATAATTTTGAAATTTGTTGGAGGGATGCAAGTGTGCATATAATACTTTTTCGGTCAGGGTCAGCGGTCGTCCCAGTTCTTTTCTGGCGGTGTCGACCTTTTGCTTGAATCCTGCATACACATTTTGAATAAGGTTGAAATCAAAAATCATAAATATATTTTTTTGGATTATTTCAAAAAAAACTGACAATTGTCAGAGACACTAAAAAAAACAAAATGATTCAATAAAAGTTTGTTTTTTGGCTTGTTAATTATACAAAAAGTTCATCTTTTCCAGTGTATGTTTAGTCACATATCTAAATTTTATTTACATTGTATTCGTTTTCTAAATTCCAGAAAAATGAAGAAATATTTAGTTATCACATTGTTAGTTATCTTAAGCTTGTCAGTGTTTGGCCAGGTTAGAAATGGATGGCGGTCGGTATTTGATAAAGAAGGACGACTGACAAGGATGCATTTTTATGACAACGGTATTAGTATTATTGATTCCAGCTTTTATTTCCAATATTATACTGAAAATGTACTGAAGGCACTAATAAATGGTGAAATCAAGTCTAATACAGGGCAACTGGATGGCAGTATCGCATTATTTGACCGTTCGGGTATGCTTACAAGCTATAGCATCAAGAAAAAGGGATATAATGTATTTGATGTGGAGTGTGACTACGAAGAGAACTGTATGGCTTTACTTAGCGAGGGATTTGAAAGTAAATCGGAGTATTGGATAGGTGATGACATAAGGTTTTATCAGGATAATTTAATTTTGAGAAATAGTGAAGAATATGCATCGGCATCATATAATTCTCCGTACAGTTTCGATTTGCGACGCCCTTTTGCCTTGAAAGTGGTTTTGCCGGTTAAAGATAATGTTGATGAATTAGGTATTGCTCTTGGGTGGAACGATGTAGATAATTGTTATTTATTTGAATTTGTTGATGGACAATACTATAATGTTAATCACAGGCAAAGTGGAACAAATAATTTATTGACCGATGCGAAATCGGACATTGATGATCCTAGTGCTCAGTTTAATTTGGTTGTTATCCGTAATGATGGTAAAAACCTGGTATTAGAAGTTAATTCAACAATTGAAGAAGTACTTCCGATACCTGATTTTGCTTCGAACACAATCGCATTATTGACGGAGTCAAAAGGAGATGCTTTTTTTTCAGAGATGCGCTATCGTTTCGACATGTGCAGTAATAATGAATTTTTTAATACATTATGGGTTGGAAAGGGTACCGGTTTTTTTATTGGGAATAATAAAGTGCTTACAACTTATGATGCTGTTTATGAAGCAAAACGTTTGCGAATAACCGGAAAAATAGGGGGCGAAACTTTTAGCTTACCTGCCAGGCTGGGTTTTTATGATGAAAAAAATAACATTGCGGTACTTCGCGTTGATTCAATTCCATTTTTACCTTTTGAGAGATTACCATTTGGTTACAGCAATACTGCACCCGTTTCCGAGTCGGAAGTTTATGCTGTAGGGTTTCCTAATGCTGTTAGTGGAATTTACATTACCCCGGAAGTGTATGAGGGAACTGTTTTGCCAAGTATGTCGCACAGTGCCGGGTCTCGTTTGATTGAGATGCATTATCGATATGGGATGAGCGGTTCGCCGGTTTTTGACAATGATGCTAATTTAGTTGGTATTTATTCGCGAAGAGGTATTGACCTGAAATATACCGAGATTGTAGATTTTCAGGATAACGACCGTACCATAAAGGCAGAGATGGGCAGGTTTGAACGGAAAATAGATTCTCCTTATAAAAATGCATCACGAGAAAAACAACTTAGTAAGTTGTCTGATATCCTGGTAATTGTAGAATCGAGTGTTTTTGAAAACGAATAAGGCGACATGTAGATAATTCTATGTGATGATAAGGTGGAAAGAAAATAATTACTGGCTATCCCTTTCGGTCAAGTAAAAGGTTGTTACAGCTCCACAACCGTTTAAAGAAATTATTAAATCAACTTGACCGAAAGGAATAGGCAATAAATAGGATTAAAAACTATTGAAATGGGCATGATTCGGTTGAACCACAAATGCGCATTTGAGACGAATGAAATTATATGTTCTGTTTCTGAATGCCGAAATACTTAGCTATGCCACGAAGTGGCTATATTTGAATAACCCCCGGTGGAGCTAGCGGAACCGGGGGTTGAAGAATAGTCCAT
>JAQIDF010000389.1 GCA_027858145.1 Prolixibacteraceae bacterium
TTAAGCTGAAGATCGGCCAATATTTCGCGTATTGTACGTATTTGTTTTTTGGGGTAAAGCTCATAGTTTTTAACACTTAACGCCAGTTCATAATATTCAATTGCATCGCGGTATAAACGTTGCTTAAATAAGCGGTCGGCTTCTTGCACGGCATCGTTATAAGCACGGTTGCGCGCTTCCCTTAACCTTTCCTGCTCTTCCGCTTCACGCTCCCTGTCCAGTTTTTGTATCAATTCTTCATTGTTAAAAATGCTGTCAATTTTCTCAATCATCAACAATGCATAACTGTTTTTATCAATTTGGGTTGCAGCATTGGTATAGAGTTGGCGGGCTTCGGCAAAATCTTCATTTTGAATCTTTTCATCTGCCTGCCTGATTAAATTTTGATATTTTTTTTCTCTTGCACGATAAACCTTTATATCATGATCCACTTCAGCCATAGCCAAACTATTCATGTTCTCAAGCTCTGCATTTACTTTTTCAAGACTATTTTTAACATGCTCATCATCCGGTTTTACCGATAAAGCTTTTCCGTAAGCAACTTTAGCCATGGTATATTCTCGCTCATTGGCTTTGATGTCGGCGTAATTCAAATATCGCATGAAATTTTCTTCATCCGGAAGGCCAAAACGTTTCTTTAACTGCTGGGCAACCTGCAACTGATAAGATTTATTGATTTGGTTACGAGGATAGGTATTAGCGGGAAAAATCATCAGTGCATCACGATAATTTCGGATAGCTGTATCATAATCACCCTGCCTGAACATTCGGTCGGCACTTTCAATCAGTGCTTCATATTTGTTTTGCCTCGACCGCCCCCTTCGTTCCTCATATCTTTCGCTTTGTACTTTCACATCCGAAAGGACGCTTCTTATTTCATCACTGTAGTCAGAAGCTTCACGAAGAATTTCAGCATCAAAATTATCGATTTTCTGATTGTAAGAAACACGGGCTTTGGGCGTTTCCATTTTACTAACCCCCGGGACTTTTTGATATAAAAGAACGGCCAGTTGATAGGGCGGGAAATCGCATTCGCCATCGCATGTTCCCGGTGGCACATGTGTATCAACCTCAATTGTTTTTGAATAATATCCCTCTTTGTGATAAATAAAATCGTAAATATGGCCTAAACTCACGGGCAAACGAAAGCTACCGGTACGGTTTACAGTAACATCCTTCCATTTTATCCCGTCGCGGACAATTTGTATTGAAGCACCTTCAACCACACCCTTATCTACTTTTACTCTTCCGGTAATGTAAAATCTCCCCGTATTTGTCTGAGAATAAACATATACCGTTAAAAAAAAGCAAAAAATAATGCAAATTTTTAATCGGGCCATTATAAGCTTTTAACCAGTTTGCTTAGGTGCATAAATTTAGAATTATACTTGTCAAAATGCAACCAAAATCAAAAAAAGGTTTTACGATGTCGAAATTATTAATCAACTTTATGCTTTATAAAACGTTTATAAAATTAAAACAATAAAAAATATGACACGTATAGCAATTCATTTAGCAAGTGGTTTTGAAGAAACAGAAGCTATTGTCCCTACTGATGTATGGCGCAGGGCCGGCTTTCATGTCGAATTGGTATCAATTACAAACAACCTTCAAGTTACCGGAGGTCATGAAATAACTGTGTTGGCCGATACAACATTTGATAAAACTGACTATTCGGCTTTCGACATGATATTTCTCCCCGGAGGTATACCCGGGGCAACCAATCTCGATAATCATGAAGGATTGAAGAACCAACTTAAAAATTTTGCTGATAATGATAAAGTTATTGGAGCTATTTGTGCAGCTCCATTGGTTTTGGGACATACAAACCTGTTAAAAGGCAAAAAAGCAACCTGCTTTCCGGGTTTCGAAGATGAATTAACCGGGGCTAAAGTTACTGGAAATCCAATTGAAACCGATGGGAAAATTATTACAGGTACAGGTGCCGGTGTTGCCATGCAATTTGCCCTTACTGTTGTTGCTTTTTTTAACGGACAAGAAGTTTCCGATAAATTAGCTGCAAAAATGCAAGTTCAAAAAGATTAAGGCATACTGACAAATACCACCTTTGAATACTGAAATTTTTACCATTTTTGGCAAAAAATATTTCTATGGCAAAAAAGAAGAAGGCCGAAACGGCAAAACACGCTACCGGCAGCACTGGTTTTCTGGGTTGGATTGAACGTGTAGGAAATAAACTACCTCATCCTTTTTGGATGTTTGTTTGGATTATTGGGATTGTTATTGTTGTTAGTGCGATAACCTCATTTTTTGGAGTAAATGCCACCGACCCGGCATCAGGTGCTATAATTGAAGCCGAAAATCTGCTGTCGGGTAATGGTTTACGACGTCTTGTACAGGAAATGGTTACAAATTTTGCCCATTTTGCCCCATTGGGACTTGTACTGGTTATGCTGATGGGCGTTTCGGTAGCCGAAAAAAGTGGTTTACTTGCTGTGGTTATGCGAAACCTGGCCTTCTCCGTTCCAAAAAAAATTGTTTTACCGGTTATTTTCATTATTGGAGCCTGTGGAAATATCGGCTCCGACGCGGGCGTAGTTATTGTACCACCTATTGCAGCACTTATTTTTATGCAGATGGGGCTTCATCCCATTGCCGGGCTTGTTGCCGGATATGCCGGGGCAACTGCAGGTTTCACTGCCAATCTTGTAATAGCTGGCACCGATGTACTCTTAGCCGGCATTAGCACCGAAGTAACTTCAAAAATTGCCGGTGCAGCCGAGGTAAGCGCAACTTCCAACTGGTACTTCATGATTATCTCTACTTTGTTACTTGGTATTGCCGGAGCTTTTGTGGTTACGCGTTATACCATACCACGCACCAAAGCTTTTGCCTCCGGCGGTTTCGATACAACTTCAGCTCCCAAAGATCATTCGTTAACCGGCGATGAGAAGAAAGGTCTCAAACATGCCGGCTGGGCTGCTATTGCTTATATTGTTGTTATACTGGCGCTCACAGCTCCCCCGGGTGCTCCGTTACGAAACCAGGTAACAGGCGGAATAGTGCCTTCTCCATTTTTACGCGGACTTGTGCCCATACTGTTCTTCCTGTTTGCTATTCCGGGTTATTTCTATGGCAGGGCAACAGGCTCTATAAAGCAAGCCGATGATGTTATTAAATTTATGGGCGACGGCATGAAAGACCTTTCAGGTTATATCGTTTTGATGTTGGTTGTTGCTCAATTTATCAATTTATTCAGCTGGAGTAATCTTGATAAAATACTGGCTATTAATGGAGCTCATTTCCTTGAATCATCCGGATTAACAGGACCAATAATGTTTACACTTTTCATTATACTTGTGGCAGTTATCAATATATTTATTGGAAGTGGTTCGGCCAAATGGGCTATGTTTGCCCCTGTGTTTATTCCAATGCTTTACCAGCTAGGGTATAACCCTGCATTTGTACAATTAATGTACCGCGTAGGCGACTCGATAACAAATGCAGTCAGTCCGCTGTATGTATATTTCCCACTTCTGTTGGGGTGGGTTCGGCAATACGACAAAAAAATAGGAATTGGCACGGTAATGTCGTTACTAATTCCTTATGGAGTTGTATTATTTATCATGTGGATTATCCTGCTGTTCGTATGGTTCTGGCTTAACTTGCCAATTGGTGTTGGTGAAGGAATATTTATTTAAACGGTCTCATTAACCGAAACCCCAAATAAGGGTTCATATCGTATTGAGCCAGGTAATTCCGGTTTGCAATACGGCAATAAGTTGCATCGCTGCTCCAGCAACCTCCACGGTTCACCCTGGTATCGCCTCCGGAAAGGCACATAGGGTCAGTGCTATCGCCATTACGGGCATAAAAGTTGCTTTGGTATTTATCGTAACACCATTCCCATACATTGCCGCTCATATCGTACAAACCAAGTTCGTTGGGTTTTCTGATGCCTACTTTCCAAACACCACCACGGGAGTTATCAACAAACCAACCTAATTGATACATGTGGTTACCGCCGGCATATAAATACTCGTATTCTGTTTCCGATTTTTTCCAGTTGGCATAATACCTGCGGGCATATTTTCCTCCCCGGGCAGCGTATTCCCATTCAGCCTCAGTGGGTAACCGCCCACCTGTCATTTTACAAAACATCTGGGCACCAATCCACGAAACATTTACCACGGGATAATTTTCCCAACCTTTTTCTGCTGAAAATTCACCGGTAAAAGGATTACGCTTAATGCGGGTAAGCGGATGATATATATCAATTATTTTTATTCCGTTAATCCTGCCCAGGCTATCTCCTTCCATATCGTTTAAAAAGTAACAAAAGAGTTTATTCGTCACTTCATGTTTACTTAGCAAAAAACGGGAAACACGCAGCCGGGTAGCCGGGCGTTCATCCTCATCATAATAGTTACTCCCAATTGTAAATGTTCCGCCACTAACATAAACCATATCAACAAAAACATCGACATCGCCGGGGTAAAAAATACGAAAAGTAACTTCATTATCCCATAAAATTGTATCAGTACGGCTAATTGTATCAGCAAGTTCATTACACATTTCATCGAATGACATCTGCGGGATGATTTTTGAAGAATCAAATACTTCAACATACACCGTATCAAGCAATAACCTCAGGGTTGAATCAACAAAAACGGTTTCCATATTCTCAAAATACGGAATAGAATCGTTAATTTTCCAGGGAGCAATCTCAAGCTGGTCGGCCAAAATAGTATCAGCCATGAATAAATCGCGGGTAGTATCAGCAAGTATTTCCTTTTCAGAATAAAATTCTTTTGATTCACTAAGAAACGAAGCTCGGGGATGATCATTATCAATTCCGCTTGTATCAATCACAGTTGATGCATATAGTGTATCGTTTCCCAAAGCTTCCAAAACAGAATCGGGAAGAACCGGAAATAAATCATCAACAAATTTTCTGGAATATAAATATTCCCTTGCCACTAAAAAAGTATCGAAAGTTGGCGGTTTGGCATTTATTAAATCAACCGGAACCATTAACTCGGTAAAATCGAAATAAAATTCATCGGGTAAGGTAATTGTATCACTAAAAAACAGTCTGGTATCGCGTATATTTGAACGTACCAAAACATTGCTATCCAAGGCTCCGGGTTTGGGCACCGACACATCTACATATTGTTTTCCTGTTTGGTCAAATGCCGGTTCGTAATAATTAGCAACTGTTTGTTCTTTTTGCTTGCAGCTGAAAAATACAAGCAAAATTGAAAAATAAATCAATAAATGTAATTTAATCATACTTTAAGTATTTAAACATTGACGATTATGACACTCTCCCCTTTGTTTCAATCTCAACAAAGATATTATTTGATGAACTTTTTTATCTTTGAAACGCGAAAAAAAATAAAGAAAAATGGACAAACTACCACAGATTGAAGGAAAAAGTATTGTTGATGCATTGAAGCAACTATGTGAACAGTACCCGGGGGATGTTGTCTTCACAACAAGTTTTGGATATGAAGACCAGGTTGTCACCGATATTATATGCCGGAACAATCTGCCTGTTGAAATTGTCACGCTTGATACCGGACGCTTATTCGAAGAAACTTATAAAGTATTCAACCGCACCATCGAAAAATACAATATCAACATAAAAACCTATCACCCATCAGGCAAATCAGTAGGTAAATTGCTTGAAGAAAAAGGACCTTTCAGCTTTTACGAATCGGTTGAAAACCGTAAAGAGTGTTGTTATATTCGTAAAGTTGAACCATTAAAAAAAGCATTGGCAGGAAATAAAATTTGGATAACCGGCTTACGTTCAGAACAAAGCGACAATCGTCAGGCTTTAGCGCCCATTGAATGGGATAATGGATTCGAAATTGTGAAATACAACCCGCTGCACGACTGGACACTCGAACAGGTTAAACAATACATAAAAGAAAACAACGTACCTTACAATGTGCTTCACGACCGTGGCTTCGTTAGTATTGGTTGCGCCCCTTGCACAAGGGCTATTAAGCCAGGCGATGACTTCCGTGCCGGCCGCTGGTGGTGGGAGGACAATTCGAAAAAAGAATGTGGTTTACACACACAAGGAAAATAAAACATCATGCTACCAAATATTAAATCACTGAAACACACCAAAAGCAACCAGTTTTTTCTGCTTGCCGGCCCTTGTGTTATCGAGGGTGAAAAAATGGCAATGGATATTGCCGAACAAATTGTTGCCATTACAAATAAATTGCAAATACCATTTGTATTTAAAGGCTCGTATCGCAAAGCCAACCGCTCGCGCATCGATTCGTTTACAGGTATTGGTGATGAAAAGGCATTAAAAATATTGCAAAAAATAAGAGCGGAATTTGATATCCCGGTTGTTACCGACATCCACACAGCCGACGAGGCCGTAATGGCAGCCAAATACGTTGACATCCTTCAAATTCCCGCTTTCCTGTGCCGGCAAACCGACCTGCTTGAAGCCGCTGCCAAAACCGGTAAGGTTGTGAATGTCAAAAAAGGCCAATTTCTATCACCTGAAGCCATGCAATTTGCTATAAACAAGGTGCGTGACAACAACAACCCGAATGTAATGATTACCGAACGGGGAACAACTTTCGGTTACCAGGATTTGATTGTTGACTACCGCGGTATTCCAGAGATGCAAAAAAACAACTGTCCTGTTATTCTCGATGTTACCCACTCGTTACAACAACCCAACCAGTCGGCCGGTGTTACCGGAGGACGTCCCGATTTAATTGAGACCATTGCCCGTGCAGGTATAGCTGTGGGCGCCGATGGACTTTTTATCGAAACGCACCCCAACCCGGCAGAAGCAAAATCGGATGGAGATAATATGCTTAAACTCGATTTACTTGAACAAATGTTAAACCGGATTTCTTTTATAAGAAAAGCGGTAAATAACTTTTAATGAATAATCAAACTTTAAAACAACAAAATATGTTCAGAACAGAAGTTGTAAAATCTAAAAACTTACGAAAAAGCATCATTTTTAAAGTATATAATGCCATATCAATTATTCTGTTGGTATTTATTATAGCACTGGTAACTAAAATCATTCCACCGGAAACTGAAATTGGTAAATTTATAAATGAAAATTACACATCGGTAATTCAGCCCCTGGTTATGGGTGTTGCATTTTTTCTGATTATCGTGTCTATCTATACCCGTAATGCATCAAAAAATCCTAAAAGACTGGGGTCACTTGAGCTCGACACCAAAGAAGCCCGCTTTTTAGTTGATGATGAAGTGCAGGAAACCATTTCGATTGAGCAAGTTAAGCACATCGAATTTGAATTTTTCTCGTTCAGAATGAGAGGAAACCCAATGGGAGGTATGAATTATCTAACATTTTACACCAATGGTGAAGCCAAAAATTATGAAATAGTAATAGCTAACACCATGGTAAAGTCTGAACTTGGCGATTTACTCAGGGAAATAAACCAAACCACACCTGTTAAAGTGAAATTCGCCTATTTTCTGAAGAGAATTTTTGGCGATCGCGACTTTAAGTTTGAATAAAAAATAACCGTTGACTATACTTAGCCTGAACATACCTTTTTCAGAGCCCATCGTAATAATATCAATGATTTTGTTGATCTTGCTGATTGGCCCTGTATTTTTCGAGCGCATCCGAATACCTTCGATTGTTGGGCTATTGCTTAGTGGTGCAATTATTGGACCTCATGGGTTCAACCTGTTGTCGCCCGATTTGGAATTCAGCATTTTGTCAACAATGGGTCTGATGTACCTGATGTTTCTGGCCGGGTTAGAGATTGACTTAATCGATTTCATCGAAAATAAAAAAAAGAGTATAGTCATTGGCTTACTATCGTTTTTTGTACCCTTTGTTACCGGATATCTTGTCAGCTACTACATACTGGATTATAGTATTGCAGGCTCATGGCTTATCGGTGCCATGTTATCATCGCACACACTTATCTCCTATCCTTTGCTCGGACGGCTCGGGATTGTAAACAAATCAATAGTTACGATTGTGGTAGGTGCTACTATAATAGCCGATATTCTCGCGTTGATTTCAATGGAATTGATCACCAAATTTGCAACCAACGGTATTGAGATTAACAATATCTTACTGCTGGCGATGCACTTTTCCCTTTTCTTTTTCATAGTCTTATTCGTCATACCTAAAATATCAAGGGTATTCCTGAACCTTTACCAGGGAGAACTGGGGGTTCAATATATTTTTGTGCTGGCAATGCTTTTCCTGTCGGGAACCGTAGCTCATTTGCTGGATATTGAACCCATACTGGGAGCGTTTTTCACCGGCCTTGTACTCAACCGGCTAATTATTAACAAGTCGCCACTGTACAAACGCATTGAGTTTATCGGTAATAATCTCTTTATCCCCTTTTTCCTTATTTCGATTGGCATGCAGGCTAACTTTAATCTGTACATCAACAACCCCGGAGAAATTACCTACCTGTTAATTCTGATAGCGGCTGCCTTTGCCAGCAAATACCTTGCTGCCATAATTTCAAAACTGGCATTTAAAACTTCGCATGCCGAAACCAACTTGTTATTTGGATTAAGCACATCGCGTGCCGCTTCGGCAATTGCCATTATTCTAATTGGATTGAATTTTGGCCTCGTTAGTGAATCGGTTTTGAACAACACCGTAATTCTTATTTTAGTTACCAGCATTACGAGTTCGTACATCACTCAACGTTCAGGTAAAAAACTTCTCATTAGCGACAACGACACCACATCGAAGAAAAAGAAAAGAGAACAAAAACTACTGGTACCGGTTGCCAATCCGGCCAACATGGAAAACCTTCTCGATTTTGCATCATTGATAAAGGAAGATGACGACGGTCTGCCTATATATCCGTTAAGTGTTTTCACCAACCGCCAAAAGGTACGTGAACAAATTGATGAGCAACAAAAGCAAATTGTAAAAGTCATCGATTCGATGCAATCAGATGTACAGTTTGAAACCAACACCCGCATCGACAGCAATGTAACTAACGGAATCATCAGGGCAGCCGAAGAAATTGTAGCATCAGGTATAATTCTGGGGTGGAACGACAAACATACCCCCTTGCACATCCTTTTTGGCAATGTTTTGAATAATTTGCTGGCAAAAACACAGCGAATGCTCGTGGTTATAAAAACCCCATCAACATTCAGGGAAATTAAGAAAATAACCCTATTTTGTAATGAAAATGCCCAGTATGAGCCCGGCTTTACTCTTTGGCTCGATTCGGTCTTAAATTTTGCAAAAAACCTTCAACTAAAAATAACACTTAATTGCCCCTCAGAAATGACACAAGATGCAATTCGCAATTATCTTGAAAAAAATAAAGCCCTTAAGTATATCGACGCTCAAAACAAAAAAGAAAGGCCATACAAACAATCAAAAGACAATAAAAGTACACCGGCAGAGTTATTCATTTTTGTGAGTTCACGCCGAAAAACAGTATCGTACAGCCGGCAGTTTGAACACATAATGAACAACAGCATAAACCGGTTCAAACGCAACAATATTATTATCATTTACCCTGAACAATAGATTGTTAGATTTCAGACATAAGACAATAGATTTTGCCCCTTAGTTTTCTGCCCCTAAATCCCCTGAAGGGGACTTTTTCATAACTTCGATGTAATAGAAATTTATATTTATTAGCTTTCTCATTACAGCAACAAACGCTCACAAAAACAACTTCAACGTTGCCTGTTTTAGCCCCCTTTAGGAGGTTGGGGGCAGTACTCACAACTTTTTTCAAGCTTTTATGCTATATTTGTTCATCACCAAACCTTTTCGATATGAAGATTAAAAGAATTATTTTAATTGGAGTTGTGGCAATATTACTGGGCGGATACTTTTACATGAGCCCTCTCTTGCCCATTATTACAGGCTATGCAGCCAAAAATCTTTCATCGGGTGTATTTGTAGCCAACCGTTTACAAGAATCGATGGAAAATACAGACCTCAATTTTTCATTTATAAAACACACATCAAACAAAGTAGAATTTGAAAAGAAAAAGGTAAAAAGCCGCTTTTTGTGGCATTCGTCGGCTACTACTTATATTGAAGGATTTGGAAATGTTCTTATCAACGATTTTACAGAAAAAGAAATAACTGAACGCCCTTATAAAATTGTCCCCCCAAAACCCGAAAACCCCGATACAATTGACTGGCCTATGGGTAATGTAATTGCCGACACCATTCCTTCGGATATTAACATGAAGCAACTTAGTCTTGCCATGGAACAGGCATTTGCCGACACCATCCCTTACAAAGGCACTTTTGCGGTGATGGTAACATACAAAGGCCAACCCGTTGCTGAAAAATACGCTGAAGGTTTGAGTCCGGATAACAGGTTTCTAAGCTGGTCGATGGCCAAAAGCTTCACCAATGCCCTTACCGGTATTTTGGTTAAAGAAGGGAAACTCGACATTGACCAGCCGGCTGATATTGAAGCATGGCAAAACGACGAGCGGCGCAACATCACCATCAACAACCTGATGCACATGAACAGCGGCTTGGAATGGAACGAAGATTACGGCAACAGCTCCGATGTGAACAACATGCTGCATAAAGAAGGTAACATGGCTAAATTCACATACTCGAAACCACTGGAGTTTACCCCCGACTCTGTATTCGAGTATTCATCGGGAGCAACAAATATAGTATGTTACCTCATACGCAAATCAATTGGCAACGATGCCGATTATTATGCTTTTCCACGAGAAGCGCTTTTCAACAAAATTGGCATGCGCAACGCCATTTTCGAGGTCGATGCATCGGGTACTTTCGTGGGCTCGTCGTACTTGTACACTACCATGCGCGATTACACACGTTTTGGCTTGCTGTACCTGAACAACGGTAACTGGCAGGGAGAACAAATCCTACCCGAAGACTGGGTAGAATATTCCACCACAACTGCAAACGGCTCCGAAGGTGAGTACGGTGCGTTTTTCTGGCTTAACAAAGCCGGCACCGATTACCCCGATGTTCCCCGCGACATGTATTGCTGCCGTGGCCATGACGGGCAGTTTATTTACATTATACCATCAAAAGACCTGGTTATTGTACGCACCGGTTTCTCAAAAAATGGCGAATTCGACCAAAATGGATTTATAGCCGGAATTGTAAATGCCGTTAAATAAAAGACATATTTTTTTCTAATCACGAATCATAAATAACTCATTATACTCATGAAAATAATTTGCATAGGCCGAAATTACGTAAAACATATTGAAGAGCTGAACAGTGATCGACCAGATGAACCAGTGATTTTTTTAAAGCCAGACTCATCCATCTTACGCAAAAACAGGCCTTTTTTCATTCCTGATTTTTCGAATGACCTGCACCACGAAGTAGAGCTGGTATTAAAAATCGACCGTCTGGGTAAAAACATTTCCCAAAAGTTTGCCCACCGCTATTACAGTTCCATAGGTTTAGGAATTGATTTTACCGCCCGCGACCTGCAAAACAAGCTAAAAGATAAAGGCCTGCCCTGGGAAAAATCGAAAGCCTTTGATTTTTCAGCAGCCATCAGCAACGATTTCATCCCACTAGAAGAACTAAACACGAACAACATTCGTTTCAGGCTCGACATTAACGGCGAAACCCGTCAAACCGGTGAGTCAAGCCACATGATTTTTCCGTTTGATGAGTTAATAGAACACATCTCAAAATTTTTCACCCTCAAAACCGGCGATTTAATTTACACCGGAACACCCGCTGGAGTTGGTCCGGTTAAAATAAATGACAGGCTCGAAGGTTTTATTGAAGACCGCAAAATGTTCGACTTTTTTATAAAATAGATTGTGAGAAATGAGACAATGAGATTTGAGACGTGAGACGTGAGACGTGAGTGTTCTGTACAAAACAATCCATGGATTAGCTCATATAGCTGATTATGCTAGCTTTATCAATAACTATGTAAGCAAAATTCAGCTCTATTCATCGGAAAAATTGCCACGAATGCCCGAATATTATTCCGATTGCA
>JAQIDF010000405.1 GCA_027858145.1 Prolixibacteraceae bacterium
TACATGATTGATTAAAGATGATTAAGAAAGATTACAAATACTCTGAATTAACTGGCAATATTATTGGTGCTGCTATGGAGGTGCATTCATATTTGGGGAATGGATTTCAGGAAGTAATATACCAAAGGGCATTATCTCACGAAATGGAATTAAGAAGTATTCCACACCAACGGGAGGTTGAGATGGATGTAATGTATAAAGATATCCAGGTTGGAAGACGTAGAGTCGATTTTTTAGTAGACGAAACGATAAGTGTTGAAATAAAAGCCCTAACACAACTCGAACCTGTACATTTGGCACAAGCAATAAACTATTTAGAAGCTTATAATCTGGAAATAGGCTTGTTGATTAACTTTGGCGAAACAAAGTTGAAATTCCATCGATTGGAAAATAAGAAATATAAAAAACCGTGAACTATGATTGCTGTAAAAAATCGTGAACTTTGATTACTGTGATGAATATGAAAAACATGATAGATAGAGAATCAAAAAATACTTTCCAAAACTATTATAATATTGAAATACAGGATGAAATTCATTCATGTCCATCACAAAAATCAAAAATAATCACAGTTCAAGACAATTTAGCTGCATAATGAAAGACGATTGGATAGAAGTTGAGTTAGGTAAAGCCTTGTTAATTGAAAGAGGGGGTTCTCCAAGACCAATAAAGGAATTTATTACTGATGATGTAAATGGAATTAATTGGATTAAAATAGGTGACACTAAGGTTAACTCAAAGTATATATTTAGAACTGCTGAAAAAATTAGACCTGAAGGTTTAAAAAAATCAAGGCATGTAAATGAAGGTGATTTACTTCTTTCCAATTCAATGAGTTTTGGAAGACCTTATATATTAAAGACTTCTGGGGCTATTCATGACGGTTGGTTAGTGTTGAAGAATAAAACTGAATTGAAAATTGATGCAGAGTATTTGTATTATGCATTAAGTTCTCCAATTATTTTTGCGCAATTTGACAAGCTTGCAACAGGTTCTACTGTTCGAAACTTGAATAAAGATTTAGTTTCAAAAGTTATTTCACCAATCGCCCCCCTTCCCATCCAACGCGCCATCGTCTCCAAAATAGAAACCCTGTTTTCCGATATAGACAAAGGCATTGCCGACCTTAACCTAGCCAAAGACCAGCTTAAAATATACAGGCAGGCAGTGTTGAAAAAAGCGTTTGAGGGGAAAATGTCTGGAACTGTGATGAAGAATGATGAGTTTGATAAACATGATGAAAAAGAAAATCATGGACATCAAGAACATCACAAAAATCATAGTTCAGACAATTTGCCGAAAGGGTGGAAATGGAAAATGATTAAGGATGTTTGTGTGAATGTTAAGGTTGGAATTGTAATAAAACCAACAAATTTTTATTCCCCAGACAGCACAGGAATTCATGCATTTCGTTCAGCAAACGTTAGAGAGTTTATGGTTAATGACTCTAATTGGGTTTATTTTACAAAAGAAGGAAATGAACTTAATAAACGGACTCAGCTAAAAGAGGGTGATGTATTGATTGTACGTTCTGGTTATCCTGGTACATCATGTGTCGTTCCTTCTCGTTTTGTTGGCTCCAATGCTATTGATATTTTAATTGCATCTCCAAACCCAAGTATAATGACATCAAAATACTTGTGTGCTTTTAATAATTCGCCATTAGGTAAAGGGCTTTTTAGTGCAGGCTCTAGAGGTGTCGCACAAAAACACTTAAATGTTGGAGTATATAGCAAACTTGAAATCTCAGTACCACCTATCGAAATACAACACCAAATCGTCCGCGAAATCGAATCCCGCCTATCCGTTTGCGATAAAGTAGAGCAAAGCATTAACGAAGCCTTGTCCACATCAGAAGCCCTGCGCCAAAGCATTCTTAAAAAAGCCTTTGAGGGTCGGCTACTGAGCGAAGTCGAAGTAGAGAGGTGCAAACAGGAGAAGGATTACGAGCCTGCAAGTGTGTTGTTGGAGAAAATTAAAAAGTCTTGAACTATGATTGATTTGATTGTATGAATACTATGATTAATGAGAAATATAAAGATTCCGAGCTGACCGGGAAAATTATAGGTGCAGCGATGGAAGTACATAAGTACCTTGGCAATGGCTTTCAAGAAGTGATTTACCAAAGAGCTTTATCCATAGAACTCAACCTACAAAATATTCAGCATGAGCGAGAAAAGGAAATGGATTTGAGCTATAAGGGGTATGAGATTGGAAAGCGTAGAGTAGATTTTTTTGTGGAGGAAAAGATAATGGTGGAAATAAAAGCAGTGAAAGAATTGGAAGATGTGCATTTGGCTCAGGCTATTAATTATCTTGAAGCTTACGGGCTTGATATCGGACTTTTGATAAATTTTGGAAATACATCATTACAATTTAAAAGAGTAATGAAACCAAAACCACAATATAAAAATCAAAGTCCATCAAATAATCATTTAAAATCATAGTTCAAGACAATGAACAAAGGAGAAATACTCATATATCAAAGTCAGGATGGCAAGATAAAAGTTGACGTTCAGGTATTCGATGAAACTGTTTGGTTAACCCAAAATCAGTTGGGCGAATTGTTTGGAAAAGATAAACGTACCATCTCTGAACATGTTCGGAACATATTTAATGAAGGTGAACTGGATGAAAATTCAGTTGTCCGGAATTTCCGGACAACTGCTTCCGATGGCAAGAGTTATGCTACTAACTATTACAATCTCGATGTCATAATATCGGTTGGTTATCGGGTAAAATCACAACAGGGTACACAATTTCGTATTTGGGCTACACAGCGTTTAAAAGAATACATCATAAAAGGATTTACCTTAAACGATGAGCGTTTTAAATCTGGTAATTCAATGAATTATTTTAATGAACTGCAAAGCCGTATTCGTGAAATACGTATTTCGGAGAAATTCTTTTATCAAAAAATTAAAGATATTTATGCCACGAGCATTGACTATGACTCTGCGGATGAAAAGACCATTGAATTCTTTAAAATAATACAAAACAAACTACTGTGGGCAATCAGTCAGCAAACAGCAGCCGAACTGGTGTACCGCAGAGTTGATGCATCGTTACCCTTAATGGGAATGCAATCGTATGATAAAGATAACTCAGGTAAAATCAAAAAAGCAGAAGTAAACATTGCCAAAAACTATCTGGATGAAGATGAAATGAAGCTACTCGGCTTAATTGTAGAACAATATTTAGCCTTTGCTGAAACTATGGCGCAACAACAAACGCCTATGTATATGAAAGATTGGATTCAGCGTTTAGATGCTATTGTCCAGCTAAATGGTAAAGAATTATTGCACCATGCAGGGAAAATAAGCCACAAACAGGCTTTAAATAAATCTACCGAGGAGTACCAGAAGTACAAAGAGCAGCAAAAACAGATTGAGAAGGAAAACAGTCTGAAAGAATTGGAACAGGACATTAAGAAACTAACGAAATGACAGATTCAAGCATAATATCAAAAATATGGAACCTCGCCAATGTACTGCGCGACGATGGCGTAGGCTATGGCGATTACCTGGAGCAAATTACTTACCTGCTATTCCTAAAAATGACCGATGAGTTAAATAAACCACCTTACAACAAAGGTTTGACATTTCCCAAACTTAAAGATGTTGAAGGCAAGGAAATTGTAGACGGTGAAATTTGCAATTGGGAAACCCTTTCGGGCAAACGTGGTGCAGAGTTAGAATCGTTCTATTCGCAATTACTCCGCAGTTTATCTACCGAAAAAGGGATGTTGGGGCAAATATTCACCAAAAGTCAAAACAAAATTCAAGATCCGGCAAAACTTCTAAAGGTCATTAACATGATTGATAAGGAACAATGGTCGATGATGGGTGCCGATATAAAAGGAAAAATTTACGAAGGACT